>JBBRDW010000044.1:0-32890 GCA_038203525.1 Chitinophagales bacterium
CGATTTATTAAATCCAATTTACAGCAGGTTAAACCAGCTAAAATCTACCACAAAATTTCCACAGATACAAAACCAGCAAGTACAATTTTTACCAAACGATTTTAATGATACAAGAATGGAAGTCTCGTTACCGGTTTATAATCCGCAACATAAATACATCAGGCAAATAAAAGCGAAATTGATTCATGTGTGCGAAGCCTATATAATGCTCTACAAACCTGCGTTGGTACATAACATTAAGCAGGAATATTACAGATATTTACAGGCAACAAAATCGCTGGGCATATATTGCAACCCACACGCAACTGTAAACGGAAGTCTGCGTGTTAATGCGAAGCTTGTAAAAAATAATATTGCAACAAAAGAAGTGGTTTTAAAAGCAAAAGCACAGGTTAGTCAGTTGCAAATATCTATTTCAGAAGCAACACAAAACCAGCAAAACGCAGCCGCTTACTTTAACTTCCGGCTTAACCAGCCTTTAAAAACAGCTATTCAATTCGATTCAGCCATTCTTTATTCGCTGCAGCAACAAATAATCAACACAGCATTAACCGCAAACAGGGAAGAACACACCAAATTAAAAAGTGTGCAAAAAACTTTGGAAACAAATCTTAAGCTAAATGAGACATTTAAGCTTCCAACACTTAGCGCCTTTTACGATGTTGGGTTCAGAGCTATGGCCACAAATTCAATGATAACCAGTTTTATCAGCTTGTGGGTCTGCAACTTAACTGGAACATTTTTAAAGGCAACATAACCAGATAAAAGTTAAGCAACCCCAGAACGATATTGATGCAATAAAAAACGAATACACCGATAAAGAGAACCAGCTGCGCCTGCTCTCTTGCGCAGCGGCGCGACGACGGAGCGAATAAAGTTTTAGCCTGCGTCTCTCTGCCTGCGCGGTTGATCTTCTCTCAGCTCAATAAAGAATCAGAAAGTACAAGTGTGCGACGCAACAGAAGCTTCATAGACGTTCAAATGTTTGGCCCAAAAAAATATAAAACAAAACAAAATATAAAATCAAATTCAAATGAAACTACACACTATCCTCGGCGCAGGCGGCGCAGTAAGTAATGAGTTATTACCTGTATTGATTAACAACAACGAAAAAGTAAGATTGGTCTCGAGACGTGCACAACCAATCGCCAACGTAGAAGCAGTAGCGGCAGATATTACAGACTACCTGCAAACGTTGAATGCTATCAAAGGTTCTTCTATTGTTTATCTTTTGGTGGGCTTGCAATATGACATAAAAGTGTGGAGCGAAAGCTGGCCTAAAATTATGACCAACGTAATTAACGCTTGTAAAGAAACGGGCAGCAAGCTGGTCTTTTTTGACAACGTCTATATGTATGGTATGGCCACTCAAAACATGACGGAGGAAACGCCCTTTAATCCCTGCAGCAAAAAAGGTGAGGTAAGGGCGGCCATTGCAACGCAGTTACTCCGCGAAATGAAAGCAGGGAACATTCAGGCAATGATTGCACGTTCAGCAGATTTCTATGGCCCTGTTGGTTTTGAAACAAGCATGCCCAATATGCTCGTATTTGCAAATTTTAAAAAAGGTAGGAAAGCGCAGTGGCTAATAAATGCAAAGCTGCAACATTCCTTTACCTATGTGCCAGATGCAGCTAAGGCTTTATACCTGCTGGCAAATGATGATAATGCTTATGGGCAAACCTGGCATTTACCAACATCTGCAGAAACTATAAACGGCGAAACATTTATTAAACAGGCGGCACAAGCCATGGTAGTTGAAAACCGTTATAGTATACTGCCACTATGGATGATGCGTGTTGCGGGCTTGGTGATTAAACCAATAAAAGAATCTGTTGAAATGGCCTACCAGAATGGGTTTACGTATAATTTCAATTCTGAAAAATTTAATAAAGCATATAATTTTAAGCCAACTTCTTACATTAATGGTATAAGTAATACAGCTGCATGGACATTGGAACAATAATTAAATGGAAAGACAAAAAATGTTTGATAAAATAAAAATTCGATGTTAAAATTTTCTTGTTACACAATGAAATCTCTTTATAAAAAGTTTATTAAAAAATCGTCATTAAAAATATTTCTATGCGCACAGAATACCGGAAACTAAAATCCATTATGAAGACCAGCTTTAATGTTGATTCTTCTAGAATACATCTTGAAAAAAACTTATCAACCGATCTTGGTTTTTGCAATTGGGAGGTCGAATACCTGCTCGCCAAAGTAGAAACAGAATTTAATATCAGCCTTGTTTCTATTGATGAAGCTGATAGTATAACTGTAAACCATTTGCTTAAAGAAATAAAAAGCGCCACCTATCCTGCACGGTATGGCAAAGTGGGCTAAAGTGACAAGCACAAGTTCAAAAAAAAAATAAAAAATATTGTGCTGTGATTTGAATAAAATTGCACCTTGTAGCTATAGGTTTAGTCAATTTTATTACATGCAGCAGAAAGAATTTACAAAACGGTTATTGAAATGGCATAAAGAACACAATAACAGGCAAATGCCGTGGAAAGGCGAAAAAGATCCTTATAAAGTTTGGCTGAGCGAAATAATATTACAACAAACCCGTGTTGAACAGGGCTTACCATATTATGAAAAATTTATTAAAAAATATCCAACCATTGATCAACTTGCAAAAGCAGACGATGAGACTGTTTTTAAGTTATGGGAAGGTTTGGGTTATTATACCCGCTGCAAAAACTTGCTGCATACAGCCAGGTTTATTGTACACAAATACAACGGAATGTTTCCGGATAATTACCAGGATGTATCGGCATTAAAAGGTGTAGGGCCTTATACAGCCGCAGCCATTTGTTCTTTTTGTTTCAATCTCCCATATGCGGTTTTAGATGGAAATGTTTTCAGGATATTGTCAAGAGTATTTGGTAATGAAACGCCTGTTGACAGTAAGGAAGGAAAAAAAATATTTCAGCAGATGGCAGGCGAACTGCTGGATAAAAAAAAACCTGCCTTGTTTAACCAGGCAATAATGGATTTTGGTGCCACCCAATGCAAACCCATGCTGCCGCTATGCGCAGGCTGCTCACTTAATGAAATATGTGTAGCTTTTAACCAGGGAACAGTGAATAAACTACCCTTCAAAGAAAAGGTGTTATCGAAGAAAGTGAGATGGTTCAGCTATATAGTTTTTGAATGTGATGGAAAAATACTTATTCGTAAACGCAAATCGAAGGACATCTGGCAAAATCTTTTTGAATTTTATTTAATAGAAACGCCGGTAAACCCTGGCTGGACTTCTTCATCAATTGAAGCACTTATTCATGATCAGCTTGCTTTTAAAGATTTTAGATTGTTGCAGCTTACCATAGCAGCGCCCCAGCAACTTACACACCAGCATATAAAAGGATATTTTATAAAAGTACTTATAAATAAAATTCCTGCCATATTAACATCAGGAGATGATCATTGGATGGAAGCCGCTCAAATAAACCGTTTACCATTCCCCGGCTATATTAACGCCTATCTCCGGAACAAAAAAAGCAGGTAATTCCTTTTTACCATTTTAAGTGATTTGGTTACGAGGTTTTTTTTATAATTTTAGAGTAATAATTGACGTAACATTTTTCACGGAGAATAAAAACCAGACGTATGAGAGGCGTAAACAGAGTAATGCTGATCGGTAACCTGGGTAAAGACCCGGATGTGCAATTTCTGGAGGGAAATATTGCCGTTGCCAAATTCCCACTCGCTACTACCGAAACCTACAAAGACCGGGGCGGAAAACTTATTTCGCAAACTGAGTGGCATACAGTTGTGCTCTGGCGAGGACTTGCTGAACTTGCACAAAAATACCTGCATAAAGGCAGCCTTATTTACGTAGAAGGCAGGTTACGAACACGCAGCTGGGATGACAGGGAAGGCCAGAAAAAGTTTGCCACCGAAATTGTGGGAGACAACCTTATTATGCTTGATAAAAGAAATGATGGAAGTTATGGAAGCTTTCATCCTTCAAATGGAGGAGGCCAGGATACGCCTCCCGATCCGTTTGTAAGCCCTGATTTACCGCCGCTTGGTAATGAACCTGCGGGCGGATTGCCATTCTAAGAACAGTTATAAATATTTTTGTACTGCGAGTGATGAAAGCTTGTTGGTAAAATTTAGCTTTGTAATTAAAATTAACTGATTTGGAAAATGGTATGGCATTGAATTTTAAATTATTCTGGATAGCTGTTATTGATCCTCAAAGTACTACCGTGCTGATAATTCTACTGCTGTCATTGATGATTATTTCCTTTGTTTTATCTGGTGCACAGGTAGCTTTTTTTTCTTTAACCAATAAAGATATTAACCTGCTTAAGACCAAGCAGCAACCTTCCTATAAAAGAGTAGTAGACCTTCTTGAAGAACCTAAAGCGCTGCTAGCATCCTTCCGCATTGGCAACAACTTTTCTAATTTAGCTATCATTATTGTGTCGAGCATCCTTATGGATGGAATAGCACAGCCCCTGCATTTTGAAAATCAGGCACTCCAGCTAGGTGTGGAATTCCTTTTAAAAGTATTTGCCGTTGCAGTTGTTATTTTACTTATCTGCGAAATACTTCCCAAAATATATGCTGGCCAGAACAATATACGTTTTGCAAAGGATTTTGGAATTGTGGCCGAAGCCAATTTTTACCTGTTCAAAAGACCCGGTACCTGGTTGGTTAAATACGCAGATTCAATAGAAAAAAGGTTTGCCGGAAATGTTGGTGCATCGTACCGAATTGATGAAATATACGATGCCATAGATATAACTACACCTGGTGATGACGAAAACTCTGCAAAAGAAAAAGACATACTCAAGGGTATTGCCAAGTTCAGCAATATAACAGTTAAGCAAATCATGAAAACAAGGCTTGATGTAAGTGGTATAGAACAAAATACACCCTTTGTAAACCTTGTTAAAAAAATTGAAGAACTACACTATAGCAGAATACCCGTTTACAAAGACGATCTTGATGAGGTTGTGGGCATAATACAAACAAAAGATATATTGCCTTTCATTGATAATTCGGATGACTTTGATTGGCACTCACTAATGAGGCAGCCATATTTTGTACACGAATACAAATTAATTGAAGATTTATTAAAGGATTTCCAGTTAAAACGTATTCATTTTGCTGTTGTAGTAGATGAGTTTGGCGGCACAAGTGGCATTGTAACACTCGAAGATATTCTGGAAGAGATTATTGGTGATATACGGGACGAATTCGACGAAGAAGAAAGCGGCTTTAAAAAAATTGATGAAAACAATTACATTTTCGAAGGCCGTGCCAGCGTAAATGATGTTTGTAAACAAATGGAACTGCCCATCGATATTTTTGATATCGTTAAAGGTGAAAGCGATTCCCTCGCAGGCCTCGTTCTCGAAATAGCCGCAAAAATACCCGCAACAAATGAAGTAATCAGTTCCGGCGACTTCGATTTCACAGTGCTTGAAATAACAAAAAACAGGCTCGAAAAAATCAAGATCACCATAAACCGGGAAAAGGCGAAATAAAATACCGCAACTACATCTAAAAAACTTCCAGGCATTTGAAAAAATTATCCGCTAGCAAACTATTTTTCATTTCCCTTTATCCGGGCTTCGTAATTTATTTTTGCTTTGCTTCCTGCAACAGCCCTTATGTACCAAAGCCTACCGGGTATTTTAAAATTGATCTACCCCAAAAAAAATACCAATTATTCGATCAGCCCGGCTTTCCCTATTCGTTCGAATATCCGCAATATGCAAACATACAAAGAGACAGCAGTTTCTTCGGCGATACCCCCGAAAACCCCTGGTGGATCAATGTTGAGTTTCCACAGTTCAGTTCAAGAATATATATCAGCTATAAAGTCATCGGCCAATACCAGTTAGATAAACTGCTCAACGATGCTTTTAATTTAACCAATAAGCAATCTGTAAAGGCAACTTATATCAACGATTCACTCATCAATACGCCAAACAATATTCACGGTATGTTCTTTAAAGTATCGGGGAATGTAGCTACCGCCAACCAGTTTTTTCTAACAGATTCCACCAAAAATTTTCTCCGCGGCGCATTGTATTTCGATGCCGCTCCCAACCAGGATTCACTAAAACCCGTAAACGATTTTCTTGTGCAGGATATGCAGCACCTCATCAATACTTTTAAATGGAAAAAATAAAATACAGTTTTGGATACCCGTCTTTTACTCAATAATTAGGCCTCGGTTGCGTCGCACGCTTGTACTATTGAAACGAAATTCAGCAACTAACCCAACAACTTTTCAGCCGCTCAACTCTTCAGGCAATCAACCCTTCAACTGCTTATCTTCGCATAAAGCAGGGCATAATGATAGCAATAGATAATAAACTCATCAGCGACGAGATAATTGAAGAACAGTTTGTTTGCGATTTAAACAAATGCAAAGGCGGCTGCTGCGAAGATGGAGATGCAGGTGCCCCCTTACAGGTAGATGAGCTTGACGAGCTCATCAATAATTACGAAATAATAAAACCATATCTTACCCCAGCAGGTATTGCGGCAATTGAAAAAAACGGCAAATACACTTTCGATAAAACTTATGGCTGGGTTACGCCAACTATTAAAGGCGAAATGTGCGCATATGCCTACCGCGATGAAAATAAAATTATAAAATGCGGTATCGAACAGGCGTACAACAATGGAAAACTAACATGGAAAAAACCAATCAGCTGCCACCTGTTTCCCATAAGGATACAAAAAAGCAAACAGGATCCAGATCTTGAATATGTAAATTACCAGCCACGCGAAGATCTTTGTGCAGCCGCCTGTAATCTTGGAAAAAAATTAAAAGTTCCGGTCTATATTTTTTTAAAAGAATCTATCATCCGCAAGTATGGAGCAGAATTTTACGAAACACTGGCTGCAACAGCCGCACATATAAATGGAGAGACTGTATAGAACCTTTAAATAAACTTCAAACAGGAAAATATTCTCTTTACGAAAAGAAAATTTACGTATTTTCGTTTCTAAATATTTATTATGTCTGCAGTTAAAGAAAAAAAAAGTATACAAAAAAGAAGTATGCAGAAAACCGGTTTACTCAAAAAATTACCTGCAAAAGATATTCTTGAAGCAGGATCCGGTTCTATAATAAAAAATTACAGAAAACTTTTTGAAAATAATAATCAAATTGTAAAAAATGCCCATACCGGGGTTTTAATATCGGCAATTGCAGACTTTAGTAAAGTATCAGATAAAAGCCAGAAACAAATCGCTGGCCTCATTCACACAACCACAAAAACATTACAGAATTATACCATCAGTTCGAAAAAACTTCCAACGTTGCAAAGTGAACTGCTTTTAAAACTTTATGCTTTATACGATAAAGGAATTGAAATCTTTGGCAGCAAAGAAGCTTTTAATAAGTGGCTGCAAAAACCTGCTTTTGGTTTATACAATCAGGTGCCGGATAGTTTACTGTCTACTTCTACCGGCATTAACCTTTTAATGGATGAGCTAACAAGAATTGAATACGGAGAGTTTGCTTAAGTCAATAACTATGCTGGTATTCAGGATTTGTAAAAATAAGTATGCGTCAAAGCTGGAAGCATCTGGTAAAGGAAACAGATGGAATACAGAAGGTAAATTTGTAATTTATAGTGCTGGTAGTTTATCGCTGGCCTGTTTGGAGAATGTTGTGCATACAAGCGGGGAAATCTTATATAATAATGATTACAGCAACCTTTATATACATGTATCAGAAGCAATTGAAATAATCACTGTTTCACTACAAGATTTGCCGGATAACTGGCGTAATGAAAACCAGCGTTCCCTTACACAAAAAAAAGGAGATGCTTGGTATAATGAAAAACTAAGTTTGCTGTTGCAAATCCCTTCTGCAATTATTCCAAGGGAAATCAATTATTTAATTAACACAAAACATCCTGATTTTTCAAAAATATTTATTGAAAAAACAGAGCCTTTTTTATTTGACAGAAAAATAAAACAGGCACTTTAAAATATCAATTTCTGTTTTATAAAATTTGGTAAAAGAATAGTTAGCGGCTTTGCACATGCCTAATATAGTTTCAACCGTACAAGAGTGCGACGCAACGAACGATAAGAAAAGATATATAGCCCGGCCCCAAAAAAAATTGTATTCATTAATTTATAAAAGCCCTTTAATATGATTGAAACAGCCGAATCGTTTTTAGCCAAAAGCACCATCAAGGCCGCCGATATGGAGCACAGACGCAAGATTAATTTCAACATAGCGAAATACAATGCTGTGGTGCCTGTGGGCAAACAACAGTTTGCTGATAATATGCTGGTGCGGGAAAGAGCAAAAAATGCCAAGTGCAGGGCAATTGAAAATTTGGATACCAACCTGGAACAATTTGAAAAAATAATTTCTGCACGCGGCGCAAAAGTAATATGGGCTTCTACCGCAGAAATAGCGCTGAATGAAATAGGGAGGATTTGCAGGGAGAAAGGCTGCAAAATTCTGGTGAAAAGCAAAAGCATGGTTACCGAAGAAATTCACCTGAACGACTATCTTGAAAAAAACGGAATTGAAAGTGTAGAAACCGATCTTGGCGAATATATTCAGCAGCTCGATGGCGAGCCGCCTTATCATATCGTTACACCCGCCATGCATAAAAGCAAAGAAGACGTGGCAAAATTATTTGCGGAAAAACTGGGTGTTCCGCCGGGTTTATCGCCAGAGCAGTTAACACTGGTCGCTAGAGAAAAATTACGCCAGAAATACATACAAGCCGAAGTTGGCGTAACCGGTGCAAACTTTATAATTGCCGATACCGGCTCCATCGCCATAACCGAAAACGAAGGCAATGCAAGGCTTAGCTGTGCCTGGCCAAAAACACATATCGCAGTAGTGGGTATCGAAAAAATGATCTCCTCCATTAACGAGCTGGCGTTGTTCTGGCCCTTGCTGGCAACCTACGGTACTGGTCAACGGGTAACGGTTTATAATACCATTATAAGTGGCCCCCGCCAGCCCGGCGAAACAGATGGTCCAGACGAGATGTATGTTATATTACTCGACAATGGCCGCACCAATTTACTCGATAATCCAACAACAAGGGAAGCCCTCTACTGCATACGCTGCGGTGCCTGTCTTAATGCCTGCCCGGTGTACAAAAATATTGGCGGCCATAGTTACGAAACAACGTACAGCGGCCCCATTGGAAGTGTAATTACGCCGCACCTGCAAAACATGAAGTCTTATAAACACCTCAGTTATGCTTCATCACTGTGTGGCAATTGCACAGAAGTTTGCCCGGTAAAAATTAACCTGCACGAGTTGCTTTTAGAAAATCGCCATGAAGCAGTATTAGAAGGCGACAGCACTTTAAGCGAACGCCTGGCATGGAAAGTTTGGCGCCAAAGCAGCCTTAACCGTGGAATGATGAACATGGGCAATGGGAGGTTAAAAAACTGGGTGGTAAATAAAATATTTAAAGGCTGGACAACCCACCGCACCGACCTAGATTTCAGTGAAAAAACATTTAATGAAATGTGGAAGCAACAAAACGGCGGGTAATTTTTTTTGAACCAGACATTAGGTTGTCATGGCATCGCCTCTTGCGTCGCACTCTTGTACTTTGAGGATATATTTGAGCTGAGGGTTACAACTACAAATGCATTAATATTCATCCTGCAATATTCTATACACTTTGCCATTTCTCTTTAGTAAGTTTGAGTGTGCTAATAATCTATACAACACATATTACTACCCGGCTTCAATATGCTGTAGATAATTTATTTGAACAAATAACCAAAATACCAGTTCAGTTAACTGAAGATGTAAATTTTTATCAGCAGGCTGATGCTGATGGTAAGATTAATTATTCCTCCAATAAGATTTTAGAGAATGAATTATGGATTCAGCCGCATGCGTTATTGTTTGAAAAAAATATTCAGACCCAAAAAATTGAGTGTTTCGAATGGCAGCATTTGAAGGTATTCTTTAAAACCGCAAGCGAAATTCCCTTTGATATTTTTGCAGCCTCTTTTTATTTAATCACCCGCTACGAAGAATATTTGCCACACCATTTAGATGAATACGGGAGGTATTCGCACAAAAATAGTTTGGCTTTTAATCAGGACTTTCTCCAGCTTCCATTGGTTAATATGTGGATGCAGGAATTGGTGAAACTTTTGCTACAGAAGTTTCCATCATTCAACATTCAATATTCACCATTCACCTTTGTTCCCACATACGATATTGATATTGCCTACTGTTATTTGAACAAACCAGTTCTTAGCAATATCGGAGGGTTTTGTAAAGAAGTATTTACCCTTAAATGGGGCAAGGCATTGGAACGTGCAGGGGTTTTACTAATGGAAAAGAAAGATCCTTTTGTTAATTACGACTGGCTGGATGCATTGCATGAAATGTATAACCTGCATCCTGTTTATTTTTTTCTTATTGCAGAAAATAGAAAAGACTACGATAAAAATATTAGTCCGCACAACAAATACATGCAGGCCTTAATACGCTGGAATACGGAAAAATACGCTACCGGTATTCACCCTTCCTGGCAAAGCGGAGATGATGAGAGTATCTTAAAAAAAGAACTTGCACTATTTAAAAAAATAATTGACAAGCCATTAACCCGAAGCCGTCAGCATTATATTCGGCTTACGTTACCCGCCACTTATCGCTTGCTGTTATTGCAGGGTATAAAAGACGATTATTCTATGGGCTATGGCAGTATCAATGGTTTCAGAGCGTCGGTGGCTTCTGGGTTTTATTGGTACGATCTGGAAAAGAACGAATCCACCAGCTTAATGCTGCATCCCTTTTGTTATATGGAAGCTAACTCTTTTTTTGAACAGCAATACACACCAGAACAGGCGGCAGAAGAGTTACAGCAATACCACAACATTGTGAAGTGTGTAAACGGCCAGCTCATCACCATCTTTCATAACCATTTTGTAACAGAACAAAAAGAATGGGTCGGGTGGAGAAATATGTATGCAGCTTTCTTAAAGAATAATTTTGGTGGAGGTTTTAAAAAACTATAACTTATTTTTTAGTGCTTCCACAACGGCTTTTGTATTACCAATAAAAATCTCGTCTCCCACAATAGCAACCGGGCGTTTTAAAAAGGTATATTCTTCCAGTATAAGCTTACGGTAGTCTTTTTCTGTAAGCTGTTTTTCGTTAAGACCCAAACTGCGGTATTTAATAGCTTTGCGACTGAACAGGGCTTCGTAGCTGCCCGCCATTTTTTTCATTTCATCTATTTGTGCGGCGGTTATTTTTTCGGTTTTAATATCCTGCAAATCAACAGATTTCTTTTCGGCGCCTACCTCTTTTAATATTTTACGGTTGGTATCGCAGGTGCCGAGGTGATATATCTTTTTCATACATTTTTTTGCAAAAGAACAAATAATGTGCACATAAGTTTGACATATTGGGCTGTAATCATTCTCTTTCCTTCATTCGTAAACAATAAACTGCCGCGGAATATTACTTTTGCATGTCAATTTGCTGAATATTGAAAAAAGCGCACAAGAGTGCGACGCAACGAAAGCTAAATAGCAATTCTTTAGTTGGGCTCATAAATTTAGAAAGCATTAAAATAAGTTAGATATGATTAAAACAGGAAACCCGGTAATAAGCATTTATACAGAAATGACGCCCAACCCGGAAACAATGAAGTTTGTGGCAAATAAACTGCTTTACCCCGGTAAAAGCATTGATTTTACTGATGAAACTATGGCTGCACCATCACCGCTTGCGAAAGAACTTTTTAGTTTTCCTTTTATTAAAAGTGTGTTTATTGCAAGCAATTTTGTTACACTAACCAAAACATCTGAAACCGAAGACTGGCAGGATGTAATACCCAGTGTAAAGCAGTTTCTGAAAGATTATCTGGAGAATGGCGGCGCTGTTGTTAATGATGATGAAGTGGCTAAAATGAAACAGGAAAGCAGTAACACCGTTCTGGCGGATGATGATGATGTGGTAAAACGTATTAAAGAATTGCTCGATAATTATGTACGCCCCGCGGTTGAAATGGATGGCGGTGCCATACAATTTAAAAGCTATGACGAAGGCGTTGTAAACCTGATGTTGCAGGGAAGCTGCAGTGGTTGCCCATCTTCAATGATAACATTAAAAGCAGGAATAGAAGGTATGATGAAACGCATGATACCGGAAGTTAAAGAAGTGGTAGCAGAAGCTGAATAATTTAATAACTCCATAAAATAAAAAAACCGCATGTTCAAAAGCATGCGGTTTTTTTGTGGCTGCAAACCGTTAGAAAAAGAATTGCTCTTTTACAATTTTTCCATCTTTTACTTCAAATACTGCAATCTCGTCCATCTTCATGCGGTGGCCGCCTTTCATGGTTGCATCCATACCCATTGATACAGAAAAGAAATTACCGCCTACAAGCGGGTCGCTGCAATAACCGCCGTGCACTTCCTCAATTCCCGCATTCCAGGCCTGCCCTTTCGCTTTTATTGCATCGAGGCCGGCAGTAATCGTTGGCATACCCATAGCAGCAGCGTGTTCTGGTTCTACGCTAACAGCGTCGGCGCTGTAAAGCTCTTCATGTATTTCGGGCCATTTTCCCGCTTTTTCCAACTCCATATATCGGTTGGCTACTTCCTGTGTTGTCATAAAAATTAATTTTAAATTGTTTAATGTTTTTATTCTGCAATTTAAAAATCTTTCTACATCACATTTGGTTTATTTGATGACCGAAATATCAATTTTTTTTTGATACCGCCTTAAGCAAATATGGCATCGCCTCTTGCGTCGCAATCCGTTCATCGTTCCATTTTCAATTGGGCATCGCACGGTGGATTAAAGCGAAGATTAACCAGATCTTGTCAATATTAAGGCTTCAACCAAAAGCTGTGGACAAGCTTGTTTAGTAGTAAACTCTTTCGCTGATAATTTTGCCATCGACTACTAAGTAATGGCACATTTCCGTCATATAGATTCTTCCTATTTCTTTCATGGTTGCGTCCAGGCCCATTTCCATAAAAATACTGTTGCCAAAAACCTTTGGCTCATTGATATGCCCGCCATGATGCGCCTCAATCATGCTTTGAAATTGTTTGCCTTTGGCAACAATTGTTTCGAGCCCGGCAACAGTTACCAAATTTCCGGTCATGTCCGGTTCGGTGCTTGTGGCATTATCATCGAACAATTCTGTTTGCGCTACATCAAATTTTCCCTGCTGGCACAGCTCATATAACCGGCTGGCAATTTCGTTAGTCGTCATGATTTCTTATTTTATATTTAATAGCGAATATTGCTCAAGGTCATTTGTTTTATTGATAAATTCAACTAAATTTTCTTTACCAAATAAACACCTGCGATAATCATCAGTACGCCTGAAATTCATTGCCAGTTGATGGTGTGAACAGTTGTATTTAGCAACCCAAACTGCCGCTACAATAAAAACTGTAAGCGCAGAAAAATAAGGGCTTTGTAATGTTTTGCCAAGCTGCGCATTCATTGCACTTTGAAACGGTATCATCATACCCGCACACAACGAAAGCATAATGAACAAAATTTGATTACTTATTTTCATCTATTATTATTTAAATTTTTGTTTACCGGCAGTTGAATTACTATTGAGCATCGTTGTGTCACTCATTTGTACGGTTGGATTATAATTCAGCAAAGCTGCGGGCTTCGCACAAAACTTAAAAGATTAAGACACACAGCCAAAAGCTCAAAACAGTTATTGCGTACAAGAGTGCGACGCAAGAAAAGCTTAATAGATATTCCTCAGCCCGGTTAATAATGGCTTTTAATTATTCTAAAATTTCAGGAAACGAATATCTGATTGCAAATACCCGGAAAGAACGTTTTAACACAAGCGGCTGCAACGCACTTTTTGGTTCGCAAGCGTTTATCTTTGTTATATGCCTGACGTATTTATTAAAAACCAGCGGTTTTATTATCCGGTAGATTTTGTTCCTCGCCAGATTGGTGGCACCTGGAAAGCGCCTGTATTGTGGCGGCTGAAAAGCAAATCTTTTATGTATTCTGAACTCGAGAAAAACATTTCGCATATCAGTCAGAAAATGCTTACCAAAACATTGAAAGAAATGGAAGCGGATGACTTGATAAGAAAGCTTGTTTTTGCAGAAGTGCCGCCGCATACCGAATATTCCCTTTCGGAAAAAGACAAGAAAGCAGTTACGCTGATTGAAAGCATCCTCAATTTTGGACTGAAGCAAATGAAAGAAGCAGGAATTGACTATGAGCAAATGGTAAAGGAAGATGTAAAATTAAAAAAGGAAAAAAGTAATGGCGTGGCAGCAGATGTACGATGAGTTTATTGCGGGCATGCAGCAAACAACCTGGCTGGAATATGTGGCGGTTACTTTTGGTATTGCCAGTGTTTTATATTCAAGAAAAGAGAATACACTTGTTTACCCCACGGGTATTGTTAATACGGTTCTCTATACTTGGTTTTGCTTTAGCTGGTGGAATCTTTATGCTGAGGGCAGTCTTAATTTTTATTATACCATAATGAGTCTATACGGTTGGTATGTGTGGACAAGAAAAAGGGAAGGAAAGACTTTACCAATTACTTTTAATAATAAAAAAGACTGGATAATAAGCCTAAGCTTTTTCTTTTTTTGCTGGGGCATATTGTTCGTTATTTTAAAAAATTACACCAACAGTACAGTACCCTGGGGTGATTCTTTTGCATCTGCTGCAGCCTATACGGGTATGTGGCAAATGGCAAGAAAAAAAGTGGAGAACTGGATTTGGTGGATCATTACCAACCTTGCTTCAATACCTTTGTACTTTTATAAAGGCGCTGTTTTTACGAGTTTTCAATATGTTGTTTTTTTGGTCTTAGCGGTGATGGGTTTTAGAGAATGGACACAGAGATTAAAACCTGCTGCATGATTCTGGAAAAAGTTTCAATCTTTGTAAATCGTCAAAATTATTTTTTGTACAGTTGTTAGTTAAAAATTAAAAATATGGGCTATTTCGAATTAGTAAACGAAGTGTCTGAATCTGATAATGAATTTCGGGTTCCACCATCTCTTGCAAAGGAAATAGAGGAAATTAATACCGCCATTATTGAAGGGCAACCTATGGTGCACCAGCTAAAGATGCTGAAAAAGCAATACCCGCAATACCCACAAATATTTGATATGCTGTCTTTTGCCTATATGGAAAAAGAAGATTATGAAAGGGCTTACCAGGTAAACCAGGAGGCTTACCAGCTTTTTCCTGATTATATTTTCAGCCGCGTAAACATGATGCAGGAATTGATTAATAAAGATGATCTTGAAAATGCTGTAGCAATTTTTAACCCAGCATCTGCAATAGACCAGGTATTTCCTAAAAGAAAAAGGATACACAATGGAGAGTATATAGGGTTTCAAAAAACAAGAGCGCTTTATTACGCCAAGGCAGACCTTCCGGAAGAATTTCTTGACGTGGTGCAATCAAGCGAAGAGAGGATCGAAGACGAAATTGTGTTGCTTCAGTTCAGGAGTGAAATAATGGAAATAATAGATTTGTTCAACCTTGAGGAGTACGATATTGTTAGCGACTACACACAGGCAGTAAATGATCAATTAAACCAATTGCTCGGCATTACCGGTGATAACGATCTTGATGAAGATGAATTCAGATCAAATGAGTATGATGAATTTGTACAAACAGATTTAGCACCGGTATTCAATCATCCGGAAGAAATTGAACCCTTATACGAATATGGCTTCGATATTCCACAGGCTGCTATTGAAAAATTGCTTTCCCTTCCACAGGAAACACTTGTGGCCGATTTGTGCGAAGTAATAAATGATGCAGTCAGGCGTTACGAATTTTACTGTATGGACACTGATGAAGATGAAGACACGCCTTTTCTTTTTCCCTGGCATGCTATGAATATATTAAGAACAGTTAAAGAAGAAAAGGCGGTAGCTAATTTGCTCTATTTTTTAGAGCAGGGAATGGAACTGAACGAATTTTATTTAGGTGATTTAAATACAGAAGTACTTTGGCAGATTTTTTATCCATTCTGCGCAAGTAATAAAGCAGCAATGGTTTCTTTTCTAAAGCAACCAAATGTGTATGCATTTTCCAAATTGCCAGTTATGCAAGCCTTTACGCAAAACGCTTTACACCAACCTGCTTACCGGCAAGAAGCATCAGCACTCCTGAGCGAACTCTTTAGCTTTTTTCTGGAAAATAAAGAAGATCAAAACCTACTGGATCCTCAGTTCATGAGCCTGTTGTGCGAAGAAGTAATGGATGGCGGGTTTGCTGAACTAAAGTTGCTTGTAAAAAATGTTTATGATAACATGCTGGACGACAGCTGGTACGAAGATTATAAAGAATGGGAACAAGAATACAATCTTAATCAGGCTCAAAATTTGGAAAAATTACCGGTGCTTAACTGGCTGGACCTTAACGTACAACTTCAAAATAAAATCGGCGGTTAGCAGCCTATGTCGCTTCTAAAAAAAATTGTTGTTATTGGACCGGAAAGTACGGGTAAAAGCACGCTCTGCGGCCTTCTTTCAAAACATTACCAAACAGTTTGGTGCCCCGAATATGCGAGGGAATACCTGTTGGCTAATGGCACAAAATATTCATATGAAGACCTGCTTACTATAGCCAAAGGTCAGTTAGATTTGGAAGGAAAGTATAGCCTAAAAATTAGCAGGGAAGCTACGCCCGCTAAATACTTTTTCATCGATACCGATATGTATGTTATGAAAGTATGGTGCGAATTTGTTTTTGGCAAATGCCACCAGTTTATACTCAACGAAATAAATAAAAGAAAATACGACCTCTATCTTCTCTGCGATATTGACTTACCCTGGGTGAGTGATTCTTTGCGCGAATATCCGGAGGAAGGCCCGCGAAAACAATTGTACAGCATATACAAAAATATTCTCGAAAACCAACACACGCCCTGGGTAAACATAAGCGGAACCTACAATGAAAGACTGGCAAATGCCATTGACGCCATTAACACTCACCTGTAGGTTAGGAGCTTTAATGAACATTGAACAATTAACAATGAATTACTCATTGCCTGTTGCCTTGTTGCCTATTGCTCCGAACTACAAGAGTGCGACGCAACCAAAGCTTAATAGTAGTACTAAATTCTGGCTAATAATTATTTGTTGCGTTTCGAAAATTTTATACAGAAATAACGATAAAATGCGGGTAGTTTTTTACAGCATATAATAAATGTTATAATAAAAATTTTTAGCCAGGCATTTCAACATAAAGCGGCTTTACTTGCGTCGCACTCTTGTACTGTAGTAATTTTTAGGAGCAGGGCTTACTATTAAAATTGGTACCTGTAATTAATATTAGTTGCTACTTACCTTTACCTTTTAAAAAGAAAACCCCACCAAAAATGGCAGGGTTATTATACTTACTTAATCCTTTTAATATTTAGCGCAGAAAAAGCATTTCGCGGTATTTGGGCAGCGTCCATTCTTCGTCGCTAACGAGGTGCTCCAATTTATCTACATGATAGCGGATGTCGTCAAAAAATTGTTCTTTTACCTGGCTGCAGTATGCAATTGCTTTTGTACGGGTGTCGCTCATATTGTTTGCAATTTTACGGGCTTCTACCATTGCTTGAACTTTTGTATAAACATGCTGAATATGATCAGAAATTTCGGTAAGAATTTTAAGCTGACTTGCGTAAGCGCTTTCTGTTAAACCCGCTTCTTTTAAACCCTTAATATTGGCAATAAGTTTGTTCTGATAACCAATTGCAGACGGAAGTATATGGTTAATAGCCAGGTCGCCCATTATTCTTGCTTCTATCTGTACCTTTTTTATATATTTTTCCAGTTCAATTTCGTGGCGTGCTTCCAGCTCGGAATGGTTGTAAATATTATTACTTTCAAAAAGATTTTTAGATTTATCTGTAACCATTGCATCTAAAGCAAGTGGTGTTGTACTTACATTTGGCAAGCCACGGCGTTCCGCTTCGTGATGCCATTCTTCGCTGTAGCCGTCCCCTTCAAAAAGTACATTCTTACTGTCAACAATATATTTCTGTATGATATGCATTATTGCGATTTCCTTTTTTTCGCCTTTTTCAATTAATGCGTCCACTTCTTTTTTAAAGCTCCTGAGCGTTTCGGCCATAATAGTATTAACAGCGATCATTGCATTGGCACAGTTGGCGGCCGAACCCACTGCCCGGAATTCAAATTTATTTCCGGTAAAAGCAAATGGAGATGTACGGTTGCGGTCGGTATTATCCAGTAATAATTCTGGTATGCTTCTATGCAGGTCCAGTTTAAGAATTGCTTCGTCCTGCTCATCAAATTTTTCTCCTACCCTTGTTTCAATATCATTAAGCACTCTTGTTAAGTATTCCCCTATAAATACTGAAATAATTGCAGGCGGGGCTTCATTGGCACCCAGGCGGAAATCATTTCCCGCAGATGCAATGGACGATCTCATAATATCTGCATAATCGTGAACCGCCTTAATGCTATTTACAAAAAAAGTAAGGAACATAAGGTTGGTCTTTGGCGTTTTGCCGGGAGCAAGCAAATTTACACCTGTGTCTGTTGCAAGACTCCAGTTATTATGTTTACCGCTGCCATTAATACCTGCAAATGGCTTTTCATGAAGCAGCACTTTTAACTTATGGCGGCGGGCAACCCGGTCCATAACATCCATTAGAAGGATATTATGGTCTACCGCGAGGTTCACTTCTTCAAAAATAGGGGCACATTCAAATTGAGAAGGGGCGACTTCATTATGCCTTGTGCGCAAGGGAATACCCAATTTGTAGGATTCCCTTTCATAGTCGCGCATAAACGCATAAACCCTTTCAGGAATTGCGCCAAAATAATGGTCTTCTAATTGCTGGCCTTTTGCAGGCGCTGCACCATAGACCGTTCGGCCACATTGCACAAGATCAGGTCTTGCATTAACAAGACCTTCATCTATTACAAAGTATTCCTGTTCCCATCCAAGCGTAGGGGTAACTTTGGTAATATTTTTATCAAAATAGTTACAAACATCAACCGCAGATTTATTTAACGCTTCCAAAGCTTTTAACAACGGGGCCTTATAATCAAGCGATTCTCCCGTATAAGAAACAAATATGGTAGGGATACATAAAGTTTTACCCTGTCCAATTTCCATGATGAAAGGAGGTGAAGATGGATCCCATGCCGTGTAACCGCGTGCTTCAAAAGTAGCTCTTAAACCGCCGCTTGGAAAAGATGACGCATCAGGTTCCTGTTGTATTAGTGCACCTCCGTCAAATTCCTCTATGGCTGTCCCATCGCTTTTCAAGGTAAAAAAAGAATCATGTTTTTCAGCCGTGGAGCCGGTTAGCGGTTGAAACCAGTGCGTATAATGTGTTACGCCTTTACTCTCTGCCCATGCCCGAATACCATTTGCAATCTGGCTTGCTACAGATCGGTCTATTTTTTTGTTCCCCTTAATGCTTCCACTTAGACTTTTATAGGCATCATCACTTAAAAAGGAACGTGCCTTTTGAAGCGTAAAAACATTTTCTCCGAAGAGGCTGGTGACTTGGGTAGCAGCGGCAACAACAACTTCCTGAGGATGGGATGACAGGTTTTCAAGTACTCTAAAGCGCAAAGTTTCCATAATGCAAAAAATATTTTTAATTAGAATTAGTGTAAGGATTATAAAAATACAATTGAAAAACGATACTAATTTTATTATCACCGGAAATACAAATAAAAAAACCTTTGAAATGCAAAGGCTTTTCCAAAATAAAAAATGAACTTAATTTGATTAAACTTCTGCGTCTTTAACGGTTTTAATAATGCGGGCAGCTACTTTGTATGGATCTGCGGACGAGTTAGGGCGGCGATCTTCGAGGTAGCCTTTCCAACCTCTATCTACTGTTGCCAGTGGAATACGTATAGATGCCCCGCGATCTGAAACACCAAAAGAAAAATCGTGTATTGATGCTGTTTCATGCTTACCTGTAAGGCGCAAATGGTTATCTGCTCCATACACTTCGATATGTTCTTTTACAACCGGACGGAAAGCTTCACAAATTTTGTCGTAAGTCTCTTTGCTTCCGCAGGTTCTCAGCGTAGTATTAGAGAAATTTGCGTGCATACCTGAACCATTCCAGTCCAGGGCACCCAATGGCTTACAGTGCCAGTTAATAGCAACCCCAAATTTTTCACCTATTCTTTCAAGCAAATAACGGGCTATCCAAATTTGGTCACCAGCTTCTTTAGCTCCTTTTGAGAATATTTGAAATTCCCATTGTCCCGCTGCAACTTCTGCATTAATACCTTCAACATTAAGGCCGGCTTCTATACAAACATCCAGGTGTTCTTCCACTATATCTCTGCCGTAAGCGTAATTTGCACCAACTGAGCAGTAATATGGACCCTGCGGAGCAGGATACCCGCCAGCTGGGAAACCAAGCGGCTTATTTGTAGCAGGATCCCAAAGGAAATACTCCTGTTCAAAGCCAAACCAGAAATCATTATCATCATCGGCTATAAGCGCACGGCCGTTCGAAGGATGGGGCTTACCGTTAGAACTGAGTACCTCACACATTACCAGGTAAGCGTTTTTACGCTGGGGGTCTTTTACAATGTATACCGGCTTTAAAACACAGTCAGAAGAACCACCTGGTGCTTGTTCTGTTGAAGAACCATCAAAAGACCAATTTGGTAAATCTTCCAGTTTGCCACTGAATTCTTTTTCAATTTTAGTTTTACTTCTCAGGCTTTGTGTTGGCGTATAACCATCAAGCCAGATGTACTCTAATTTTACTGACATAAATAATTCAATTATTAAATAATTAATAAAAATTATGTGATACGGCCGCAAATCTAAATAAAAAATGCATAAATTAAAAAAATACAAACTTCCATGATCATTTTATTTAGCTGAATATCAAATTTTTAATACATTAATTATTTTATAATATAATAAACTTGTCGGTTAGTATAGAATTAACCGTGCCATTTCCGGGGAAGGTTAATCCAGATATAAAGGGGCAATTAATAAATTACTGCATGCATTTTTATAGTAACAGGTTGGTTTTGTGTAAGATTTTAGGGCTGGATAAAAATGTTGTATCATGATCACTTTTACGAACAGGTTTTTGATTAATAAAGATATAGTGTACAAGAGTGCGACGCAACGGCAGCTCAATTAATAAAATTCAGCTGGGTACATAATTTTAATATAATACAAATTGCATGAAAGAGTTATTAAAATATTTTGAACGCCATGGGAAACCTATGTATCTGTGATATATAATGATGGGTCTTTTGTTGTCTCGCACTCTTGTGCTCTATCAATGTCTTGAGCAACTTGCATAGAGGTTCAACCATATATTCGCTTTAACTAACATACAATTGATTTGCAAATAAAATCAGGGATTATGCCTGAAGAATTAATCTGCCCTTCAAAATTATCTGCCCGCGTGTTTCCCGAAAGCACCAAAGTGGTTTTTACACCAAACTTGTTGCCTCCCAAAATATCCGTGTTTAAATTATCGCCTACCATCAATATTTCATTCTTATTAAAAGTTCCGAAGCTGTTAAGTTCATCGAAGGCATACATAAACATTTGCGAATCTGGTTTGCCAAAATGAATAAATTTTTTGTTCAGCATATTTTCAACAAGCTTGGCAATTCCACCAGTTGCAACTGCAACATCATTTTTGGATACTGGATAAAGTTTATCAGAATTAGCCACGATAACAGGTATATTCTTGCGCCGCAACAGGTTTACCGTTTTATTAATATCAACATTCCAGTCAAATCCTTCATCATCTAAAAAAACAAAAGCAGCAATATCATTGATGGAATCCAGGTCTACATCTCTTACCGATATATGTTCCAGCCCTGATTGTAAAATGTATTCGGCTGAGTTTTCTGTACCCAGATAGGCAATTTTTCCACTAATTATCTTCTGCTGTAAAAATTGTTTTGCCATCATACCCGAAGTAATTACCTCATGTATTTCTATGTCTTTAAGACCAAGTTTGTAAAAACTTTCAACTTGCTGTTGCTGGCTGCGAGAAGCGTCATTCGTTAAAATTCGGATAGCTATGCCCCTGCTTCGCAAAAAAGCTATGGTTTCCTGTACCCCATTAATCAAGCCGTTATAGTTCTTAATAACGCCATAAGAGTCTAAAAAAACGGCATTGAATTTTTCAGCTACCGATAAAAACGACAGTTCTTCCATACCTTAATTTATATGTTCAGGGCTTTTAAAATAATGTCTGCATCAAATTGCTTTTCAATGGAAGGCAGGTAAATTTCGTAGGCCTCTTTTTGAAGCTTTATGGCAAAAATTTCATGAAAGAACCTGCGCCCATCTTTTACTACATAGTTTAAGATAAAAAACCTGTACGCCTCTTTTAAGAATCTTACTTCAGCTTCCGTTAGAGGAAATATTTTATGGTAGGATTTTAAAAAAAGCAGGAACCTTTCTTCCATCAACGGACCAATATAATAACTAAAAACCGTCCGGTCTCCTGCATCAGAAACAACCCTGCTCAAAAAGTAAAAATCAAGCACCCGGCTGCCCATTCTAAACCAGTCATAGTCCCACCTCGAAAATAATTTATACGAAGGGGTCACCGAAAAATTACCGATGTTCCAGTCTACAAATACAGGTATTTTATCAAACTCAACGGCTTTAAGATGCTCCGAGTTTTCAATAAACAAAGCACTGTGCGTCCTTATATCATTAAAATGCATCCGGTGTTCATATTTACCCTCTCCTGTTTCCAATATACGCAGCAGATGATCAATATCTGTTTTCAATGTTTTAGAAGATAGTGGTAGCGTATTACGGGTCGTGTAGCAAGCTTTATGAAACAGAGCAACCTGCTCTCCCATCTTTACAATCTGTTCATCATCCAGCCTGCGCGGCAAACGTTTTTTTATAATGATAGGCCGGTAAAAAACCACCCAAGCATCTAAAATTTGATTTTTAAACCGGTAGATAAAAAGCTTTTTTCCCTTGGCCAGCGAACGTGCAAGAAAATTTTCAAACGGCGCCGGTAAATTATTTGACAACGTATCAATAATGCTGTGGTCTTCCACAAAATGTTCGTACTCCCCAAAATAAGAAAGCTTCGCAATAATAAAATTACCATCGCTAAAAGTAACCCTGTAAACATGATTGGTAGAAACCTTCGCACTAATATCTACAATGCGTATTATTTCTCTCGTTTCATCGTACGCTTTCCATGCCTCTTTTACAATCGCTGAAAAATCTATAAAAGCCATATCGCTAATGTTATTATTAAATTTATGAGCCCGGCTACAATTAAAAAAGCATCGCCTGTTGCGTCGCACTCTTGTACTTTATGGCCACTATTCAGCACGTGCAAAGAGCGTCACAATTCCGGGCATGTTTTTATACAATTTCAAAATACCGTTTAAGTTCCCAGTCTGTAACTTTTTGTGTAAACTGTTTCCATTCCCATTCCCTTGTCCCAATAAAATGATCGGTAAATTCAGCTCCAAATAATTCAGCGCCTAATGACGATGACTTCATAGCCTCCGTTGCTTCTTTCAACGTATTGGGGAAATTCTTTAAACTGCTGTTACCGTAAGCACTTCCTTTTATGGCACCCATATTTAGTGGCAGCTTATTCTTAATGCCATATAAACCCGAGGCAAGGCTTGCAGCCAAAGACAGATAAGGATTTGCATCTGCTCCAGGCACCCTTGTTTCCAGGCGGGTGCCTTCAGCTGTATGGTTAATTACCCGCAAAGCTGTTGTGCGGTTCTCAACTCCCCAGCTTACACTTGTAGATGCCCAGGCACCTTCCACGTAACGTTTATAACTATTAACCGTAGGCGCATACATAGGCAATATATAAGGCATGCAATACAACTGCCCGGCTATATAATGCCTTAGCAGATCACTCATATTTTCTTCATCTGCTGCATCGTAAAAAAGGTTATTGGCACCGGTCTCGTCCCATAAACTTTGGTGTATATGTCCGCTGCAGCCCGGCAGGTTGGTGTTCCATTTGGCCATAAAACTTGCAATTATTCCATGACGGTAAGCAATTTCCTTTACGCTTGTTTTAAAAAGTACGGCCCTGTCTGCAGCTTCCAGAACATTAGTGTATTCCAAACAGGCTTCATAAACGCCATCTCCTGTCTCAGTATGTAAACCTTCCAGCGGCACATTGAATTGCCCGAGAAGATTAAAAATATCATTGTAAAAATCCTGGTTTTGAGAAGGCCTTAGAATAGAATAACCAAACATGCCGGGTGTTAATGGCTGTAGTTTTGTAAACTCCTTTTCTTGTAATGAATTGGGTGTCTCTTTAAAATTAAACCATTCAAATTCCTTGGAAAAATTATTGGTAAACCCAAGCGACTTACATTCTTCACCAATTTTTTTTAGCAGGTTGCGTGGGCAAATAACAGATGCATCTTTTGACCTGCTAAAATCCGCAATAAAAAAAGGCATATCATCATCCCAGGGTATATTGCGCATTGTACCAATATCAATTGTTGCCATTGAATCGGGATAGCCGGTATGCCAGCCGCTAATAGCAGAATTATCGTAGCAGGCATCATTAATATCCCAGCCAAATATTACGTTACAAAACCCAAATCCGTCTTCAAGGCTTTTCAGTAATTTCTTTTTGCTAATGAGCTTGCCCCGCATAACGCCGTCAATATCTGTTACGGCAAATTTTATAACTGGCGAATCAAGATTTACAATTTTATTGAGGAGGTCACTGTCGTTCATGGTCAATATACTTTAGATAAAATCTTATTATAAAATGAAGATAAAGAATATTTACTGCTCCATCTTTATGGTATTTATAAGCTTAACCCAGGCCTTGTTTTGTAAAATGTTTTTAGCAATAATAATGATGATGGAAATGTGCTCAATAAAGTTATATAAGTACAAGAGTGCGACGCAACAGGCGATGCCATGATATTTAAATGCCAGGCTCCAAATGCATTTGTATAAATAGCAGATAATTTTGAATAGTTGTGGATCACTACCAATACGTACCAAAAATGCGCCGCCTTAATGCTACTATTGAACCTCTAACTGATCTTTTGCCGGCAGCTTGGGAAAAGGATTGTGCGGTTCTGCCTGATACCAGAAAACGGTAGAAGCAATATCATCCTGTAATGGAAGGTAACGGCCACCGTTTCTCCAGCCCAATGCCTGGATGGTTACTTTCAAATCTTTATCAAAACGGATGGGGTCTGCAATATGCCAGCGATATAAACCAAAGCGCTGCGAAACATCATAATGCCCGTCGCCTTTAATCACTTGTGGTAGTCCGGTATATGGCGTAGAAAATTCTGTGTAGTTGGTTTCTTCCACACCGGCGCTATTTTTTTTGCGTGTGTCAAAATCGTAAGAGCCGCAGAAATAATCTTCGGTTCCGGTGCCGCAAATAGTTGGGTATTGTGTGTCGCCATCCATAAAGAATTTTATTTCGCCTTCGCCCCACCAGCCGTTGTTATGAACACCCCAGGCAAGGTAAGTTCCCACATATTGGCCCTTGCCTTTTATATTATCAACAAGGGTATAATCCTGTTTGTAAGGCAGCGGATTGGTGCGGTTAAACTGCGCATGAAAATAGCCGGCATCAGCAGGCACATCAGTTAAAATATAATCTACCTGGTAGTACAGCACCATATCTTCCGTGTCAATATTTTCCATGGTTATCTTACATTTTTTTCTAAAAGGCATTGGCCAGTAACAGTTAAAAGCGCTGCCCGGGTTTACACACACTGCCAGTGATTGCAGTGGCGAATACCTGCCCCAACCCATTCCAAAAAAATCTCCTACCGGCACTTCTACAGAAGGTGTTGTTTCATCATCCCAGTAAAATCGGAGAATAGAATAACGCCAGTTTCCCGTTGGCGTCATCCATATATGTTGTATTGAGCCAGAGCCGTCAATCTCGGCAACGGTATAAACGGCTTTTGATTTTATTACCACACTCGGGCTCACTTTCCAGCCTTGCCCCAAATCCCTCGACGGGCCCGAGCCTGTGCCAGTTGTGGCTTTGCCGCCTTCACCTTTTGCACCGGTAAAATTCTCCGGACTTATTGAACGTGTTTTAGCATCGCTCAACCTAAAGATGTTGCCCATATTGGCATCAATGCCATTGTATTTCTGCGCCCATGAAACGCTGCAAACAATTACACAAAAAAATAAACTGTTGATGATCTTTTGCATGATGGTAAATTTTAAAGCATTTATGAAAATAATTTTTTTGGGCCCAACTGAAGTATTTCATGTCATCGCTGCTTGCGTCGCACTCTTGTACGTTTGGAACAGCAGTGAACAATGAACAGTGAAGTATTTGCCTCTTTGCCTTGTTGCCTTACTTCCTTAAGTACAAGAGTGCGACGTAAGGAACGATCATTAAACAACTTCAGATCGGTAAATAATATTTAATAATTACAACAATCTTATTTGCTGCTATTTTATAAAGCCTTCAATTGATTGGTCTTTATTTTATAACCTTTCCATCCAAAATAAAAAATTACAATAAAACAAAGCAATGGAACAATATAAGCCATTTGTATGCTCCCGGTTTTATCAGAAATTTGCCCCATTATTGGAGGAATGATTGCGCCGCCAACAATTGACATTACCAAAAATGAGGAAGCTATTTTACCTTCTTCGCCAAGGTCTTTTATGCCTAATGCAAAAATTGTTGGGAACATGATAGACATAAAGAAAGGCACGGCCAGCAAGGCATACACGGCAATGTTACCCGTTGCCGTAAGCGCAACAATAAGCAGTAAAATATTGATGACCGCGTAGAGGCTTAGCAATTTAGCAGGCTGTATAAAGCGCATGAAAAATGTTCCGGCAAATCGGCCGACCATAAAACCAACCATAGCAATAAAGCCCCAATAATAAGCTGCATCTTTTTCAGGAAGGTTCATGGTAAACCTGGCGAAGCGAATAAAAAAACTTCCCACACCAACCTGCGCACCCACATAAAAGAACTGTGCAATAATTGCCCATTTGGCGTGGCTATGCCTGAATATATTCCAGGAAAAAGTTTTGGCACCATGGCCATCATTTTCTATGGTTTCTTCTTCTCTAATTTCTGGTAAACGGGTGAACACAAAAAAGATAGCTACCAGCAATACCACGCCTGCAATAATCATATAGGGAATTTTGATTGTGCCTGCCTCAAACGAGAGATAACTGTTAAGCTGCTCCGGCGACATTTGTTGCATTTCCTGTGGCGTATGTTCAATTCCCGAAAGAATAAACTGACCGCCGATAATTGGTGCTATAAAAGCGCCAACGCCATTGAATGACTGTGCAAAATTTAAACGCTGTTCAGCAGAAGCTTTATCACCTAATTTGGTGATGTAGGGATTGGCCACTGTTTCAAGAAAAGTAGCGCCACTGGCAATAATAAAAAGAGCAAACAAAAAGAAGTTGTAACTGCGGGCAGAAGCAGCCGGAATAAATAATGCTGCACCAATAGCATATAAGATCAGACCACAAAGGATCCCTTTTTTATAACCAAATTTATGCATGAACCAACCTGCGGGCAATGCAACAATAAAGTAACCAAGGTATACTGCTGTATCAATTAAAGATGACTGGAGATCAGTAAGCTGGCAGGCTTTTTTTAAATGTGGAATAAGAATTGGATTAATGTTGTGCAGAAAGGCCCATAAGAAAAAAAGACTGGTAATTAATGCGAAGGCAATCGTGTAACTGGCAGTTTGCTGGTTTGGTTTTGGCATGCTGTATTGTTTAATAATAGTTAACCATTAGTATAATCGTTTCGCGTTGCTGCCATAAATATACAGTACAAGTGAGTGACACAACGATGTCTAATTGAAAAACAAAAGCCGGGAACTAAAATTATTTTTTTAATGCAATGATATTTGTGAGCAAACCAATACCATCGATGCTAATATTGACCACATCGTTTTCCTGCAGTGTAAATTCGTTGGGCGGCACTACGCAAGTACCTGTCATTAAAAAGCAGCCATGAGGGAAATCCATTTCGCGGAACAGCCAACTGGCAAGCTCGTTTAAAGACCGTTTCATTTTGGTAAGCGTGGTAGCATCGTCAAACATCTTTTCCCCGTTACGGTAGATGTTCATTTGTATGGAAGTGCTTAACGGGATTGGCTCGTTTGGCACATAGAGGACTGGGCCTATTGCTGCACTTCGCTCATACATTTTTGCCTGTGGCAGATATAATGGGTTTTCGCCTTCAATGCTTCTTGAACTCATATCGTTGCCAATAGTATACGCCTGTATGTTTCCCTGCGAATTGATGTACAAAGTGAGTTCCGGCTCAGGTACATTCCAGGTAGAATCTTTGCGGATGTTTACATTTTCTTTATGCCCGGCCACACGATGAGGCAGCGATTTAAAAAAAAGTTCAGGCCTTTCGGCTTCATAAACACGTTGGTAACAATCGGCCGCGCCGGTATCTTCTGATTCTTCCATGCGTGCATCGCGGCTACGCAGGTAGGTTACACCAGCAGCCCAAACTTCCTGGCTGCCAATGGGAGTAAGTAAATAATTGTTGATAAAATTTTCTGCATGTTCTGCCGTTATTGATTCAGCAAATGCAGTTAACTCCTGAAGATGGGCATAAAGATTTTCCTGATTGATGAGTGTATCCCAATTATCTGCCGCTAAAAAATATGCTGTTCCCGTACTGAGGATATTTCCCTTTGATGTTTTGTATAAATGCATGTACTTTATTTTTTTATGGTATCAAGATCAACGCCGAGTAACTGTGTGGCGAGTTGTTTTAATACATCGTAGCTGCCCTGGAAATGGCAGGTTATCTCTTTGTATTCACCGGTTTCTCCTTTCTTTAATTCCAGGGCATGTGAGGAGGATTCTACTTCGTAAAAAGGCCCCATTTGTGCGCCATCCGCCAAAGGTCCGTCATTATAAGAATTAATCACATCTCCTTTGTAGGGCTCCTTTTGCATTTCCCATTTGCTGTTTACATAAGCAGCATTTTTATCAACCTCGGGAATAATAACCGTTAAAACATTTTTTTGAAAATCATAGCTCGCTGCAATTGGCTTTGCAACCAAAGGCGATAAACCAATCTTGCTTCTCAGCTTACCATCGCAGGTAAAATAAAGCACACTGTCTTTTACCTGCAAACGGTCTGCGGGAATATCACCAAAATAATTATCCGTGATATGGGCACGTGCATTTGGTATTGGATGAAACGGAATGATGACGATGGTTTCAGGGGATGGCGTAAACATGCCGAGCAGCCAGATAGATAAAAGACCTTTGTCTTTTGTCCAGTCACTGGTTCCCGTGTTGGTTACCTTATTATCTGTTTCAAAACCTACAAAATGAATTTCACCAGGAATATTTATCTGTAGCTTGGACGCCAGCATTTCTTTGGAAAGCAAACTAATTTTTCTTTCAATGCCAATGTCAAAATTTGTTCCGCTAAAATTGCTAATGCTTGCATTCTTTGTAAAAATTGCAGAAGACTTATTTGATTCTAATACCTCATACATTTCCGTATCAATGAACGAAGGCACCTGCCAGTGTGCGATATTAAATGAATCACCGCCTTTAAAATAAATAGAATACTGTCCTCCTTCCGGGCCCATCCAAAACCTTTCTTCGCCCCCAACCGGGTTGAATTGCTTTTTCTTTTCAGGTGCAGAAATTAAATCGTAATTAAGCCAGCCAAAGCTGTTGCCGGTATCGCCTGTTGCAGTGCTCGTAATTACACGCCCCTGGTAATCTGCGGAAAGTAAAACTTTTGCCAAGCCGTCTTCGCTGCTCAATTCAAGCACTTTGCCGGTATGCTTTGTCAAGAAATTGGCATCGTATGCATAACTGCCTTTTGATAGGGCTGCGGCGGTATCATTCGTTTCTGTTTTATTGGTTGCAATATTGCAGGCAACAGCACCCAACAACAAAAATATCCAGCTAAGTTTAAACATATTTATTTGGCAAATTATATTATGAAGAAATACATTTTTTGTCCCCGGCTTTCTGAATAAAATGGCATCGTCTGTTGCGTCGCACTCTTGTACGTTCGGAACAACAGGTAACAAGGCAAAGAGGCAATCGGCAAAGAGTAAACTATACAAGATTTTACATCTCCCGCTTTACGAATTGCTTTGCTGTTTTATAATCCGAACGTACAAGAGTGCGACGCAAGTAAAGCTTCATAGTAATTCAACTGCCTGGCCCAAAAATGTATTTCAGATTTATGCTATTGATTGGTTGTGATGCCTTCCATCTACCCTCCGCCAAATATTTAATGGATTTTCATTTTTTAAAGCATCAGGCAACAATTGCTGCGGACAATTCTGATAACAGACAGCACGTGTAAAACGATAAATTGCATTGCTGCCAACAGATGTTGAGTTGCTAAAAGTGGTGGCGGGATATGGCCCGCCATGAACCATCGCATGCGTAACTTCAACACCCGTAGGAACGTTATTGAATATAATTCTTCCCACTTTTAATTCGAGTTCCTGTACAAGATTTGCAAAAGTATCGAGATCATTTTCTGTTCCCCAAATGCTCGCCGTTAACTGCCCTGAAAGGTGCATTGCAACTGCGTATAACTCCTCTTCGTTATCAGCAATAACATGAATAGATGATGGACCAAATACTTCGTGCCATAAATCTTCATTTAATAAAAAATGCTTTGCATTAATTTCAAACATTTGTGGAGTGGCGCTCAATTCTGCAACAGATGTTTTGCCAGTTGATGTATGTTTCAAATCAGCCGCATCCGACAATTTTTTTATGGATGAATTATAGTTGTTACAAATGCCGGAAGTTAACATACTATCAGCCTGCGCATTATTTATGCAGGAAGCAAAATGCGAAAGAAAAATATCGGTATTGTTCGAACGCAGCGAAACAACAATGCCAGGATTTGTACAAAATTGTCCTGCGCTTAAAAGATTGGATGCTGCCAATTTTTCTGCAAGCTCAGTTGCCTGCTGCTGCATTATTTGCGGCAGAATGAACACCGGATTTACGCTGCCCATTTCTGCATAAACAGGTATTGGCTCCGATCTTTTTGCCGCAGCGTCGAACAATGCTTTACCGCCGTTGAACGATCCCGTAAACCCAACGGCTTTTATTTTAGGATGGGTTACCAGCGCTATGCTCAGTTCATTTTTTTTAGCCTGTATCAAAGAAAAAACACCTTCGGGCATAACAAATTCTTTGGCAGCATCTATAACAATCTTACCCACCATTTCTGAAGTTGCAGGATGGCCGGGATGCGCTTTATATACAACGGGGCAACCGGCGGCTAATGCAGAAATGGTATCGCCCCCGGCAACAGAAAAAGCGAAGGGGAAATTACTGGCACCGAATACAGCAACGGGACCAAGTGGTATCTGCATTTGGCGTATATCGGGTTTTGGCAAAGGGGTTCTTTCGGGTTGCGCTGTATCAATAATTGCCGCTACCCATGAGCCTTCTTTTAATAACGCAGCAAATAATTTTATCTGATTAATGGTGCGCTGCACTTCGCCGTCAAGTCTTGGTTTTGGTAAATGGGTTTCGTGCATTGCCATCTTTACCAGCTCTTCTTTAGAAGCAGCAATTACTTCGGCAATCTTTTCAAGGAATGATATTTTTTTTGCTGCTGTTATATGCCAGTATTGCGCAAAGGCTTTATCAGCCAGTGTTACAGCCAGATTAATTTCTGCTAAAGAGGCTTCATGAAATGTAAAAAAGGATATAGCGTCGTTGTCAGGTATAGAAGAAGAGAATGTATCATCGCTATTTCCTGAAATGTTGTATCCAATTAAATTTTTTCCGGTAATCATGGCAGGCAGATATTTATACTTTGCAATCTATAACAAAGTGCGTAATGTACCACAACATAAAATACCCACATAATGACTTTCTTTTTAATTAATTTAGCATTCAAAACGCGTTAGCCATGGATGCCCTTATACAATATTTCTCCACAATTCCATCATTACACAGAACATTGATTCTTGCAGGTGGAATTACTTTCTTCTGGTTGCTGGAGAGCGCCCTGCCCCTGGTCAATTTCAGGTACAATAAATGGAAGCACGCCGGAATAAATATCTTTTTTACGCTAACTACTATAATCATCAATTTTACCTTTGCATACCTGCTGGTTTTAACAAGTGACTGGTGTGTTAACCGGCATTTCGGTATTTTGCAATGGATCAACATCCCATACTGGGCGCAAATGATAGCCGGTCTGCTGCTGCTTGATCTGATAGGCGCATACACTATTCACCTAATTCAGCACAAGGTAAAATGGATGTGGAAATTTCATATGGTACACCACGCCGATACGCATGTAGACACCACCACCGCAAACCGTCACCATCCAGGCGAAAGTGTGTTCCGTGCTGTGTTTGCAATCATTGCCGTTTTTATTGTGGGCAGCCCAATCTGGCTGGTAATGCTCTATCAGACTATAAGCGCAGTTCTTTCGCAGTTTAACCATGCAAATATTAAAATGCCTTCTACGTTGGACAGTGTTATACGCACTGTAATTGTATCGCCCAATATGCACAGGATACACCATCATTATATGCGGCCTGAAACCGATAGCAATTATGGAAATATCTTTTCTTTCTGGGATAAAATTTTTGGTACCTACCACTTTACCCATCCTTCTCAACTGCATTATGGGCTCGATGTTTTGCAGGGCCGCAACGATGAAAGTCTGAAGGAACAATTAAAAATTCCATTCGACAAATCTGTAAAAACGGACCGCTAAAATTATCCAATCTTTTTTCCATATCAACTATACCAAACATAAAATTTAAAGACAGAAATTTTTTTGAGCCAAGCTAAGGGAATACTATTTGGCTTTACTTGCGTCGCACTCTTGTACGTTCTGATACTTTATTGAGCTTTCATATTAGCGAAGATTGTAGCGGTTGATGTTGGTTATGCGACAAACATCAGCAG
>JBBRDW010000045.1:0-32863 GCA_038203525.1 Chitinophagales bacterium
ACTTTATCTCCTTTCACCATCCAGTTGCCTCGTTCAAAAACATAAGACGCACGATGCATATCCGTTGGGTTCTCGTACATTACAGGTGTTGTACTTACACTGGCATTCATTAACTGCCAGAATAAATGATTAGCAGAATCTACACCAGGTTTTCCTTTGCCGGGGAACGCTTGTGTAAATTTAAACCACTCAAACAAAACACCGGTTTCTTCAGGTGTTTTAAGTGAAGGGTTTTTATAAGTAAAGTAAAGATCGTGCACGCCTTTTACCGGGTTGATCTTTGTTGTTGCAATCTTCCATCCTTCTTTTACAGGAGCTACTTCCACCGATGCCAAAACTGGTCCGTTTAAAGAATCAGTATGTATCGTCCATAAACCATTTTTTGCAGAAGCCAGGTAGCGAAACATAAGCAGATCCTTGTTTTCAAGATCCACGTTTGGCAACCTGCAACTGCCGTTGTTACGCATGCCTGCATACCAACTGCTTACTTGTGCAGCATTGACAAACTGATCGCATTGTATTGAATTGATGCTCGGCTGCCAGGTTTTTAAAAATGTATAATATTCTTTTGCTTTGGCCTCAGAAACATTTTTAGCGAGCCAATTGGTTAACCGTAAAAGATCCATGCTGTCTTTATCGCCGTACTGGCGGAGCAGCGGATAATCTGCTTCTGTATCTTCATCTCTTGAGTTATTAAAAAACGCCATAAATTTGTAATACTCATCATGCTTAAAAGGATCGTAAGGATGGCTGTGGCATTGCACACAACTAAAGGTGGTTCCCATTAGTCCCTGCCAGGTAGTATTTACCCTGTCGAGCACTGCAGATGTTCTGAATTCTTCATTCTCAGTGCCGCCTTCGTCATTGGTCATCGTGTTGCGGTGAAAGGCTGTAGCGATATAATCATTATCAGTAGGGTTTGGTAAAAGATCACCGGCGAGTTGCTCCGTTAAAAACTTATTGTACGGTAGATCGGCATTAAATGCGTTAACGAGCCAGTCGCGGTATTTCCAGATATTCCTGCCCCTGTCTGCCTCGTAACCTTTAGTGTCGGCATAACGCGCAAGATCGAGCCACATAGATGTCCACTTTTCGCCGTAATGCGGCGATGCAAGTAACGCATCAATCAAATCTGCATAGGCATGGTCACTATTGTCAGTTAAAAATTTACTGGCAATACTTTCCGGCGCAGGCATGCCAATAATATCTAAACTTACCCTGCGCAATAGTGTTTGTTTGTCTGCCTGCGGCGATGGTTTTAAATCCTGCTCTTTCAATTTTTGCTCTACAAAATTATCTACCGGATTTTTTGCCCAATCACTGGTTGTACTGATTAAACCAAAGAAAGTTTTTGGTTGCGGTACAGGAATATCTTTCACGGGAACATAAGCCCAGTGCTCGCCCCAGGGTGCCCCTTCTTTAATCCATTTGGTAAGTATATCAATATCGGGTTTGCTAAGCGGATCGTGTTTGTAGGGCATGCGGTCTTCGGGATCGGTGAGGTTGATGCGCCGGATCATTTCGCTGTGTTCAGGATCGCCGGGAATGATTGCATATTTGCCGTCTTTGGTTTTGGCTAGCGCCTCGTCCCGGAACAATAAACTAAAGCCACCTTTTTGTTTTACACCACCATGGCAGGTAATGCAATTTTTATTGATGATGGGTTTTACCTGTGTAGTAAAATCAACGGTAGAATTGGTTTTATTTATCAGCCATATACTGACAATCACTATAACTGTTATTACTGAAACAAAAATGATTTTCCTTTTCATGTATTCCTGAAAGCTGATTTGGTTCTTTGCTACACTTTCAAAATTATATAATTGGCTGGGAGAAAACTATTTAAAACCTGTTTTATTGCAAGCGTTTGCGTTTAATAATATTTGGTGATTTTTTTGCACCCGGCTTTTGAATATGAATGAAGCTTTTGTTGCGTCGCACTCTTGTGCGTTCCGAATAATATTGAGCAATTTAAACCACAGAGTCGCTAAAGTGCTGAGCAGAAACCGCGAATGTCTTTGCGCCGCTCCGTCTCTGCGGTTTGTATTTTTGAGCTCATTCATAATCCAACCGCACAAGTGAGTGACACAAGGAACGATGCCACGAAATGCTTCAGCTTGTAACAAAATAAATTTCCTCATCATCTTCATAATCCTTCCAAGTCCAGGTTCAGACTAATTCTTGGTTACCACTTCATCCAAATTCAACATTGCATTTGCAACAACGGTAAGTGCCGCAGTTTCTGGATTCGTATGTTCATTCATACCGCCAATTATTCCGCATGTTTTATCCGGATCATTTTTAAATTGAGTGTAAGCTGTGTTGTATAAATTCATCAATGCACTTAAGCTTTTATCATTGATAGTATGATTGGTTGCAAGTGCATAACCTTTGCTTATTTGTTTTGTAACATCGCTTCCTGCATCCTTTTGCAGGCGGTATGCAAAGTGCCTCGCTATGTCAATATAGGCAGAATCGTTTAGAGTTGTAAGCGCCTGCAGCGGCGTGTTGGTTCGTATGCGGCGAACGGTGCAAACCTCGCGGCTAACGCCATCGAATGTAGTCATTGACGGATAGGCGGCACTGCGTTTCCAGTAGGTATATAACGCACGACGGTATTGATCTTCGCCTTTGCTTTGCTGCCACTCGGCGCCATTCCAGGGAGATAACCAGATACCGTTTGGCTGATATGGAAATACGCTTGGCCCATACATTTTTTCGCTCAACAATCCGCTTATGGCCAGGCATTGATCGCGTACCTGCTCCGCAGATAAACGAACCCTTGCGCCGCGTGCATAGTATTTATTATAAGGATCTTTTTGCTCCTGTTCGGGTGTAAGTTTCGAGCGCTGCTGGTAGGTTGCACTCATTACAATGGTGCGTATTAATTTTTTGGTACTCCAGTTATCATCATTCATAAATTGATAACTTAACCAGTCGAGTAATTCCACGTGCGTGGGTGCAATGCCCTGCGAGCCCAGGTCTTCAAGCGTTTCTGCCAGCCCGCTACCAAACAGTTGCTCCCACACACGGTTCACCATTGTTCTGGCAGTTAACGGGTTTTGTTTTGCGGTAAGCCATTGCGCTAAACCCAGCCTGTTGCGCGGAGCATTTGCAGGAAACGGGTTTAATGATTTGGGAACATCGGGGATTACTTTTTCGCCTTTTACCAGCCAGTTACCGCGTTCAAAAATAAAGGAGGCACGGTGCATATCTGTTGGGTTATCCATCATTACTGGAGTGGTTGGCACATTGGCCTTTAGCAGTTTCCAGAATTCATTTTTTGTGTCTGCATATCCCTGTTTTTCTTTACCAGGCAGTTCTTCGGTAAAATAAAACCAATCGAATATGGCGCCATTATCTTCCGGCTTTTTAAGATGGTTGTTGGTGTAGCTAAAGAATAAATCATGCATGCCGTTGCTTACTGCTAAATTGGTTTGTTCAATAGTCCATCCATCTTTGGAAACAGGTAAAGGAACAGTTGCTATAACTATACCATCAGGTTTATCAAGATGTATCTGCCAAACACCACCGGCAATGGGAGCCTGATAACGAAATATAAGCTGGCTGCGGTTTTCAAGATCAACATTTTTTAAACGGCATACTGCTTGGTTGCGGAATGCGAGCCATTTGGTATCGCTCAATTCACTGTTGCTAAAACTGTCGCAGGTAAGTGAATTGTAAGTTGGTTGCCATGTTTTTAAAAAGGTATAAACTCCTTTTGCTTTTTCAGTTGTTGTATTTTGTTTAAACCAGTTTACAACGGCTGATAATTGCTGCTGCATTGAATCGTTGTAATGGCGGAGCAAAGGATAATCTGAGTAAGTATCTTCATCTCTTGTGTCGTTGAAGAATGCAAGGAATTTATAATATTCATCATGCTTAAAAGGATCGTAAGGATGGCTATGGCATTGCACGCAACCAAAAGTAGTTCCCATAGTTGCCTGCCAGGTTGTGTTTACACGGTCTATTACTGCTGAAGTTCTGAACTCTTCGTTGTCTGTTCCGCCTTCATCATTAGTCATCGTGTTGCGGTGAAAAGCCGTGGCAATAAAATCACTATCAGTTGCATTTGGCAAAAGGTCGCCGGCAATTTGTTCAGTTAAAAACTGATCGTAAGGTTTGTCTTCATTGAATGCATTAATAAGCCAGTCGCGGTAATGCCAGATGTTGCGGCTGTCGTCGCGTTCGTATCCTTTGGTATCTGCATAGCGTGCAAGATCAAGCCACATGCTTGTCCATTTTTCGCCGTAATGCGGGGAGGCAAGTAATGAATCAACAAGATCAGCATAAGCATGATTGCTGTTATCGTTTAAGAATTTTGTGGCGATATTTTTTGGAGCGGGCATGCCAATTAAATCGAGGCTAACTCTTCGCAATAATGTTTGTTTGTCTGCCTGAGGTGAAGGTTTTAAATCTTGTTGTTTTAATTTTTCTTCTATGAAATTATCAACCGGATTTTTTGCCCAATAACTTGTTGTTGTTAATAAACCAAAGAAAGTTTTGGGTTTGGGTACAGGAACATCTTTCACTGGAACATAAGCCCAGTGCTCACCCCAGGGCGCACCCTCTTTTACCCAACGCGTAAGAATATTGATTTCTTCTTTGCTTAAAGGGTCATGTTTATAGGGCATCCGGTCTTCTGGATCGTTTAGTTTTATGCGCCGGATCATTTCGCTGTGTTCAGGATCGCCAGGTATAATTGCATATTTACCATCTTTGGTTTTTGCCAGTGCTTCATCACGAAACAATAAACTAAAGCCACCTTTTTGCCGAACACCGCCATGGCAGGTAATGCAGTTTTTATTGATGATGGGTTTTACCTCGGTGGTAAAATCAACAGTATCATCGTGCGTAAAGTACAGGAACCCACATACTGTTATACCAAGTAAAAAAACAACCAGTAAAATTTTATTAGAAAGCAAACGCCGCATATCGACAGATTTTAAACAATCTAAATTACCCAATTTTTTCTAAGTGTAGAATTGACGCTTAAATAAATCTGTTCTGTATGTTAGTTAAAGATTTTTTTCGAGACTATATAATGCATAGGAACTATTTAAGGCACATGCCCTTTAAAAAAACTAACTTTCTAAAAATATTACCATGCATTATAGCCGCAGACACTGGTTACAGCAAAGCACTCTGGCATTGGCGGGTTTCAGTTTTGCAACTGATGTTTTAGGAAATCCCGAAAAAAAAATTTCGGCTTCGCCAAATGCAGTTTTACTCAACAGTAATGAAAATCCTTACGGCCCATCGCCAATGGCAAGGCAAGCTATGATTGAAAGTTATTTAAGATCGAACCGTTATCCTGATGATTATATTGGGCCATTGAAAGTAAAAATAGCAAAGCATTGGGGTGTGAATGCTGCGCATATTTTACTTGGTGCAGGCTCATCAGAAATTATCGGATTGGCTGGCCTGCATGTATCCATGAAAAAGAAAAAAGTAGTTACCGCAGAGCCTGCATATAAAGTGTGGAATGGGCAGGCAACATCATTCGGATTAACCATTACAAGAACCGCGTTAACTGCCGAAAGAAAGTATGATCTCGCTGCAATGGAGGCTGCCATTGATGATGACACTGCAATGTCTTATATATGCAACCCCAATAACCCCACAGGAACAATGGTTGATGTAAACGCACTTAAAAATTTTGCTGAGGTAACAAGTAAAAAAGCAATGGTATTTATTGATGAGGCTTATACTGAATTTGCTGGTATTGAATCACTGGCTTCGCTTGCGGCAACCAATAAAAATATCATTGTGGCAAAAACATTTTCTAAAATATACGGACTGGCTGGTGTAAGAATTGGCTATGCCATCGCGCATCCAGATACCATCGATACTTTGGGTAGTTACCAGGCGTGGCCCAATGGTTCTGTATCCCAGGTTTCTGTTGCTGCTGCAACTGCTTCGCTTGATGATGAAAATTTTGTAAAAGACTGCAAACTTAAAATTGAACAAGCGAAAAGTTTGTGTTATGAAACATTCAAAAAACTATCACTTGAATATATTCTGTCCAGCGCTAATTTTATTTTGTTCAATATCAGCGGCATCAAAAAAGATTTCATAAAAGAAATGGAAACGCAGAATATTTATGTGCAGTTCAGGAGCCACTTTGGCGGTAAATGGTGCAGGGTAACCATGGGCACCATGGATGAGATGCAATTATTTTGCACAGCACTGAAGGGGATTGTTTAAAATACATTTTTATGAGCCCAACTATGGTATTTCATTGGGTCTTCGTTGCGTCGCACTCTTGTGCTTTATCAGCATAATGCAGCTTTAGCCAAGCGAAGACTTTAGCCCTTTTAACGCATCAGCGTATGAAAAAATACGTTTATAAAAAATTCAATTGAAAGTTTTTTTATAAAATATTATCTATAATTTGCTCTTTCATATTTTATTAAAAACCAAACAAATGAAAAAACTTTTAATCTTGTCAGCGGGATTTTTTCTGATTGCGCAAACGGCAAAATCTCAGAATTTATCAAGGGTAGTAAAGGGCGAAAAAGGAATGTATCCAAGTTATGTTGAGTTTTCGGCAAAGGATGCACCTTTATTTAAAACGGGTGCTGTTATTACACAGGATATTGCCGGTAAAACAATTTCCCTCGCAAGCACTAAGCTTGTAACAACAGAAGCTGATGCAAAAGGTTACACACATTACCGTTATCAGCAAACGTTAAATGGCATCCCCGTAGAAGATGCGGTGTATGTAGTACATGTAAAAGATGGCAGGGTAATGTCTCAGAACGGAAGCTGGATCGAAAGTTTTCCTAAAAGTTTATCGAAGGTTGTTGTTGTAAAGGAAGATGCTGCATTAAGAAACGCAACACAATTTATCCATGCCTCTTTGTACAAGTGGGAAAGCCAGGATGATGAAAATTTTATTAAGGCAGAAACCGGAAATAGGTCAGCAACTTTTTTTCCTAAAGCAAAATTGGTTTATTATGCAGGGGATGATTTGCAGGCAGACAATGTACGCCTTGCTTATAAATTCGATATTTATGCAGCGGAACCTTTAAGTCGTCAATATATTTATGTAGATGTACAAACAGGTAAAGTACTTGGCAGAAAAGAACTTATTCAAACCGATGCTACCGGATCAGCAGTTACAGCGTATAGCGGCACACAGACCATCAGCACAACATTAACCGGCAGTTCCTATACTCTTCGCGAAACAGGACGTGGGAACGGAATAAAAACCTTTAACCTTAAAAAAGGAACCAATTACAATACTGCTAAAGATTTTTTAGATACAGATAATTTTTGGAACAACATTAACGCTGCCAAAGATCAATATGCAACAGACGCACACTGGGGTGCTGAAAAAACTTACGACTTCTATAACAATCTTTTTGGTCGTAATAGTATTGATAACAATGGATTTGCACTTCTTAGCTATGTACATTATAGCCGCCAATATTTCAACGCATTCTGGGACGGAGCTAGGATGACCTATGGCGATGGTTCTAACGCTTACGGTAACAAACCACTTACCTCTTTAGATGTTTGTGGTCATGAAATAACACATGGCCTTACCACAAATACAGCCAACCTTACTTATAGTTACGAATCTGGTGCACTAAACGAAGGTTTCAGTGACATTTTTGGTACAGCTATTGAGTTTTATGCAAGGCCTTCAAATGCAGACTGGCTAATTGGCGGTGATTTCTATACTATCCGTTCTATGAGTAATCCAAATGCCTATTCACAGCCGGATACTTATAAGGGAACTTACTGGTACACGGGCAGCAGTGATGCTGGTGGCGTACATACCAACAGTGGCGTGTTAAACTTTTGGTTTTATCTGCTTACTTCAGGTGGCACCGGTACCAATGATAAAGGAACTGCTTATAGTGTAACAGGCATCGGCATAAGTAAAGCACAGGCTATTGCTTACAGAACGCTTACTACTTATCTTACGCCATCATCAGTTTACTCAAATGCAAGAACATTCTCTATAAAATCTGCGGAAGACCTTTATGGTATTGGTTCTGCAGAAGCAATTCAAACAACCAATGCATGGAATGCAGTTGGTGTAGCAGCAGGTGTTGCATTTTCTCCTATTTCTAAAACAGTATCGAATGTTGAGAATGTAATAGCAGACGTAAAAGTTAGCAGGATATATCCAAATCCGGTACACAACCAGTTCTCTGTAGAATTTACAGACGCAAGACCAGGTAGCAAAACCATTGCATTGTATACCCTTGCCGGCGAATTGGTTTTCCAGAAAAAAATAAATACAGTAAACGGAAACAATAGCTTTAATGTAACTATACCCGCGGTAGTAAAAGGTAATTATTCAGTAAGAATAAATGATCAGGTGGCAGGCGTGATATTAGTTAATTAATAACGGTACCAAATAATATTTAAGAGAAAAGAGGCTGCTTTTTAAAGTGGCCTCTTTTTTTATGCAGCATTGGTAAAAATGAAAATTTATTATTAATGAACAGAATAATACGCTGTAGTCTGCAGTTTTAAACCGTTTAGTAAGAAAGTTAGGATTTTTTGTGAGCGTAGCACTAATACTACTACGAAAACCAGTTGCGGTGCACATTTGCGCTGAAGATTATGTTCCATCAGTTTACAAGATCCAGCGTTTACGGGTTTAAAAATCAGATCGAAATATAACTTATGACCTTTTGAAAACGTGAACTTGCTGCGTAACTTTCCCAAAGTAAAAGAGTGCGACGCAACGATGCCTCATTTATATAAAGGTGCCGGGCCAATAACAATAATTAACAATTTTAATTTCTTTTTGCTTGATTTTTTTTATCTTGTTAGCCTAAACTAAATAAGTAATGAAAAAATTTCTAATTCTGACTCTCACAATTGTAGCTACAGTTGTATTGGTTAGCCCTGTTCGTTCGCAGGAAATTCAAGGAACGGATGATCCGATTGCCGGCAAGGGCGTGATCAACTTTAAAAAGCTTGCCGATAAAGAGAAGCTTAATCCGCCGAAGCAGCAAAGACAGGTGGACAATGAAGAAAAAGAGGAAGCTCTAAGAGGCATTCCTCAAAACCTGCCAGTGCCTGCGGGTATTAAAGTGCACCAGGTTACTGGTAATTATATTACCAAGATAACCAGGGGTGATATTACAGATCGTCCAGCTGCAGCGTCACCTGCGCCTGTAATTACTTTTAACGGGCTTCTGGACAATAATGCTATTATACCACCTGATGTGAATGGTGCGGCAGGCCCCAATCATTTATTTGAAGCGCTTAACTCTCAGTACCGGATTTTTAATAAGTCTGGTGGCATAATAAGCACACTCTCCTTAAATGCATTCTGGACTGGTTTGGTTGCTTCCGGCACACCTTATTCGGATCCGCACGTTGTTTATGATGCAACAAGCGGTAAATGGATTGCATGTACCATTGCTAATCTGGTTAATGGCCATTATGGTATTTTCGTAGCCGTTTCACAGACAAATGACCCAACAGGGTCATGGTATGAGTATTCAATTGATACCGGCCCATCTACTACTTTGCCGGATTATCCTTTGCTTGGTTACAATAGCCGTTTCATTGTTGTTACTACAAACGATTTCTTTAATTTTGTATACAAACAGGCGAGAATAACTGTTATTAACAAGAGTCAGGCAATTGCAGGAACCCTAATAAAGACCAAAAAGTTTTTTGATGCTACATTATTTACCGTTTCGCCAGCTGAAACAATGGATGCCGGTGTAACCACAGAGTACCTGTTAACTGACTATAATGGAAATTCTGGTGGTAACGGTTATCTTAAAGTTGGTACCATCACAGGTACTGCAAACAAACCGGTTTACACATCAGGTGTATTAATTGCTGTAAACCAGCCCTGGAATGAAACTGGTGTTGATGCTCCGCAAACAGGTAGTGTAAAGCTTATTAATACCGGCGGCACAAAAATGCGAGCTCCTATTTATCGAAACGGTTATTTATGGGCCGCACATACTGTTTACATGCCTGCAAGCGGTGTTGCAACACGTGCAGCCACGGATTTTTGGCAAATTAACCCAATCAGCAATTCTGTGGTTCAATTTGGACGACTTGAAGATCCTACCAATGCATTGTGGACTGCGTACCCAAGTTTAGCAGTTACAGTTGATAATGATGTATTGATCGGTGCTACTATGATGGGAGGTTCGATTTGGGCAAGTTCTGTTTATGCATACCGCAACCATGCGGATGCAGCCAATATTTTCCGCGATAATTATAACTACCAACCTGGTCTTGCCGTTTACTTTAAAGATTTTGGAAGCGGACGTAACCGTTGGGGTGATTATTCTGCAACTTGTATAGATCCTTCAAATGGCAGTTTCTGGACACTGCAGGAATTTGCTAATACGCCGGCCAATAAATGGGCTACACAATGGGCAAACGTAAATCCTGTGGCATCTCCTGCTCCAGCGCCACAATCTGACATTGCGAAAGTGGCGGATTTAAGTGTTTCTCTAAGTCCGAACCCTACTAAAGGAGCATTTAGTGTAATATACCAGGCTGCAAAAGCAGGCAATATTACCTTATCTGTTATTGATGTAAATGGCAACTCATTATATACCCGCAAAACTTCTGTATTAGCTGGTAATAATAAGTTTGCTGTTAACATTGCCGGCATTATAAATGGTAACTATAAAGTTATTATTCAGCATGGCGAAGAGACCAAACAGGCTCAGTTAATAATTGCTAAATAAAACATTCAGCGTTATTATATTTAACAGGCTGCTCTGCAAAGAGCAGCCTGTTTTCATTTTAAAACCAGAACTCTTCTCAGGAATTTCTTTTTACCTTAAATGACTTTTGATACGGGCATTGATTTGACCGGCAATTGTGGAAAACTTCCGGAACGTTTTCTTTTAAAGTTGCGGCAGGAGTTGAGCGCAGCTCAGGAGATTTTTTACACCCGTTAATGAATATATAGCTGATGGCAATAGTTGCTGAGTTAGGTAAAGGAGTACAAGAGTGCGACGCAACAAATGCTACATTCATATTCTTTTGCCGGGCTCCAAAATTATTTCATGGTTTCCATAGCCTTTTTTATCATGGGATCTGTTTCATTGCTCACTTCATAATAACCTTCTGTGCGCCATACCTGGCGTGCAAGCATAGACTGGAACCTGTTAAGTAAATCCGCCTTTGCTTTGGCTGAGATGGTATTTAACTCAATAGTATCTTTAGTTGCAAAAGTGGTAAGCTGCTGCCATTCTTTTTCGGAAGGCTTGAATTTAGTGTATAATTCAGCCGGTGTTTTAAAGCTTTGCAAAAGGCTTTTATTTTCCATATAATAATGATACACGAAGCTGTTTAGCGTGCCCTTCATATAAAGTTGCAGTACCTGTTTTGGCTGCGAAGTAGTATCGTATGGAATAAAAATATCTGGCGTTATGCCGCCACCGCCATAAACTATATGACCGGCCTTTGTTTTAAACGCCGGGCCTTTGGGTTCAGACGTATCGCCGTGCACTACTTCGCCATCGTTAAAACGATGCATTAGCTCGCCCTCGTAATCGTCAATTCCTTTATTGTATGGTTTTTGAATATTTCTTCCAAGGGGCGTATAATACCTTGCCACAGTAAGCCTTAAAGCTCCGCCATCGGTTAATGGAAATTGCTGCTGCACAAGGCCTTTGCCAAATGTTCTGCGGCCAATAATGTCGGCCCTGTCCCAGTCTTGCAGGGCGCCACTTAGGATTTCGCTTGCACTTGCACTGGATTCATCTACCAGCACCGATAATGCCCCTTTTTCAAATACACCTTCTTTGCTGCAACGGTATTCGGTGTTCGGCGTTTTACTGCCTTTTGTATAAACGATCATTTTATCATTATCCAGAAATTCATCGGCAATATTGGCCGCTTCCTGCAGCATGCCACCGCCATTGCCGCGAAGGTCTAGAACCAGTTTCTTCATGTTGTCTTTTTGCAGTTTTTCCATCGCAGTCATAAATTCTACATAAGTAGTTTCTGAGAATTTATTAATGTGTATGAAACCAGTCGTACTATCAAGCATATAGGCCACATCTACCGATGGCAATGGAATAATTCCCCGCTCAATGTTTATATTTTTTAGTTGTCCGTTCCTTAGTATCGTAACTTTTACCTGGCTTTTGTTAGGGCCACGCAGGTATTTTTTTACATCATCGGGCAATATTTTTTTGCCGGTCATTGCAATGGAGTCATTAACTTTTATCATCTTATCGCCAACTTCCAGGCCAGCTTTGTCCGATGGTCCGTCAGCAATTACATTCATAATATTTACCGTGTCGCTAAAAATCTGGAATTCGACGCCAATGCCCATAAAATTCCCCTGCATTTCTTCATTTACATCCTGTAATGCTGTGGGTGGAATGTAGATGGTGTGCGGGTCTAAGTGCGCAAGCATATCCGAGATGGCACTTTCTTTAAGACTGTCAATATTTACGGTGTCTACGTATTTATTCTGTACAAGGTTTAGTATTTCCTGGAGTGAATTACTTTTAGAATTGGTCATAAAACCCACAGCTCCCGAAGTATTTTCTCTTAATTGGTAACCCAGCCACATTCCCACTGTCATTACACCTGCAAAAAGCAATGGTAGCCAAACCTGCAATTTTTTACTTCCCATATTTTTTATCTTGAGCTTGCAAAACACGAATATCAGTAATAAGGTTGAAAGTTTATCTTTTGCCCCGTCTGTATTCACCTTCTATTCAAGGCACCAGGGTATTACTGCAAGTATTTTGAAAGGCAATAATAGGCCCGGCTATTTGTTAGTTTGGCATCGTTCCTTGCGTCGCACTCTTGTACTTTTAGGTAATACTATTCAGCGATACAAGGCGTAGATGGAGCAGGTACAAATAAAAATATTACAGTTGCTTGAATCCTATTTTCAAAAATGAGCAAAGTATACTTAAAAAGCCTGAAAATCCCTTAAAAAAAATAGCCATTTATGGCTATTTTTTGCACCTGTAATAAAATCTATCTTGCATTTGCTACCATTCCTTCTGTTTTATTTTTTTTAAATCTCTACCCGTATTAAAACGCTGCACTATGAAACAAGCAAGAAAACATTTTTACAAAAATAGGTAACACTCGCAACAATTCTATCAATGCCTTGCTCTCAGTTTTTAGCAAATGTATTGGCCCCATCTCTAATATTTACCACAGAAACACAATAGCCGAAAAATTGCTCTATTTCGTAATATTCTTCCAGTTCAAAATCTTTATAACGTTTATTCAGCCGCCAGCTCTTTTCTATGTACGTCCATAGCGAAATAAATGGAATGTCCGGTAAAATCTAAAGTTTTAATTTTGCTCATGGTTCCTGATTTTTTGCGTTAAGTAATTTTTTTACACTTTAATTTCCACCATAATCGGTACCTTCTTTTAGCTACAACACAACTTATAGATGGGACTGTAGGTTTGGTTCTTTGTTCAGCTTTTCCTGTACGGTAGATTTTGGTAGCATTTTAAATTTGCGGGATTTCCAAAGCACTGTCAGCTTTCGTAAAGTCCGTCGCACACATGCATTTATTTAGTTCGAATCGCTTTGTAACAAGATGTGACATTACCTTATTATGGCCTGTGAAGACAATCAAAAGGCATTATTTTACGCAATGCTAACAAGAATCGGTTGCGTGCAAATTTGTGCTGTCGGCTGCATCTCCGCCAGCGACAGCCAATCACTTACACCACCAACACCTGAAAAATCAGGCGCTTCCTAAGAACTATGGAACGGGTATTCTAAAAGCAACAATCGTCGGTACCATTGCATCCGAACGCAAATGCAATATTCAGGTGTGCTATGGCTTCCAGATGACAGGCGTTTTTATATTCCCAACGATAAGACCATTAAAATCGGCATCTTCAGCCAGTTTTTTAACAACTGCCGCAGCTTCGTCATTATCCGATGCAATAAATGCAATTAAATTCTGTCCGTAAAATTGATGCCTATCAGTTTTCATTGCGTCGGTAAAAATCGTATTAAATGCTTTGGCTACTTAGCTTTCGGGTGGTATACAGGCAGTTTGCTCGCCACCGCAATCTTCACCTTTAAAGAAAAGAGACCACTCAGCAATATTAAAATTGCATTGGTAATATCAACTGATATTTTACCTTTCAAAGCTTCTTTATTGGCAGATAAAACCCCATTCAGCTGAAAACTGGATAGCAAAACAAACCACTTCCCCAACAGAGATAGGATCCGGATCAACAATTGATGATCAACCGGATGAGGTGTATCATATTTCAGAGTTTGGCCAGCATTCGCAAAAAAAAATCCAAGACCTGATGCAGCATTTCGTGCACCAATAAAACGAATATTCATATTTTCTTTTTTATTGAACACAGCAATTCCAAAATCAGGATGTATGGTTACTTTTACGAGTAGTTAGTAAATTATAAGGTAGTTACCAAAAAGTAAGTGCATGCCAAATAGAAAAGAAAATTCAGTTGGTTTAGAAAATGAATAGGCGTTAGAAACAGATACTGTCTTACCCCGTAATCATAAGACTGCTTTGATGCTATTGAACGAGCTAATATTTTTGAAAATAAGAATACTCGGTTTTTTCACAAACTGTCGTTAGCTGTAACTGCTTATAGGGTATTCTATAAAATACGCAATATTGGAATTTCACAACATTCCAATTTTTTTGTAAAAAATTATAGCAGAAATGATTCCAGCTTAGCGTTTTGGCCAATACTTCAAAAAAGTGGAAATGAAAAAATATAAAAAAAACTTATGATAATTGCAATAGCGATAGTTGGCTTTATTCTAATTATTCTCATTTTTGGCAAAATAAATTTGTCTGTAAAATTTGTTAGAGAAGTAAAAGGACTTTTTGCGCAATCTAAAAATATTTCTGACCAGTTATTTCATAGAGCCCAACTTGACAGTTTACCAGAACCCGTTCAACGGTATTTCAAGCACATTTTAAAAGATGGACAGCCTTATATAAGTTATGCGAGAATTAAACACGATGGACAATTTAAGACAGATCTTGATAAAGGTTGGATTAACATAACAGGAGAACAATATGCCACAACTGAAAAACCCGGCTTCATTTGGAAAGGCACAACATCAATGTTCGTTGCCAGGGATATGTATATTTCAGACAAAGGAAGGCTAATAGCTACACTTTTTTCTGTGTACAATTTAGCGGATGCAAAAGGAGAAAAATATAATGAAGGAGAACTACTTCGTTGGCTTGGCGAGAGTGTCTTGTATCCGACTAATTTATTACCCAACAAGAGACTTGAGTGGTCACCAATTGACTCAAGAACAGCAAAACTTACTTTTAGTTACAAGGAACTTTCTTTATTTTTCAAAATTACATTTAATGAAATTGGCGAGATAACCGAGATGGAGACAAAGCGTTTTATGGGTGACAACAATTTAGAAACCTGGGTTATTAAAGCTACAAATTACAAGGAATTAAATAATGTATTTATACCAACAGCCTTTAACGTATTATGGAGATTAGACAAAGGCGATTTCAGTTATGCGAAATTTAATATTACACAAGTTGAATACAATAAACCCGAAAAATTCTAATTACGCAACCATAGGTTATTAAGTTTTTAGCGTGGATTAGCATGGTAATTTTTTAATCACCCCGGGGTTTCATATAGGATCCAACAGATTAAATAAACAAGCTGTTTCTGTAAATAGGTAATTGCACACAGGGTTTGCGTTGGTGCACCAGGAGTAGTATAAAAAGCTTAATAGAAAAAAAATGCGTAAAGTGGGCATCTACGTTACTATTTCCCCGGGAATAGTTACCACATCAAACATTTCTGCAGACAGATTTTGAGCAGCTTTAAGTTACAATATCATTTGAACAGTTAGCTAAACATATTTCGTCGGCAAAGTACGGGATTGGGGGTAAACACTTCAAGCCTTGGTTTGATTTGAACGCTGATATTTCCTTGCAGATTTTTAAACACTATACAGGTTTAAATGACGGGATGCCGATAGACCGCATTAATATTGACTGGTATATGCCGATGTGTTGGGGAATAGGATTAAAGCTGCGTGAGCAATAAAAGATAAGCATTTACCCCGCAACTGCCTTGGTTATATGGGCCACCGGTAAACTGTTAATGCTATAACAAAAGAACTTGCTGCTTACCGTAAACCTTATTTAAATCAATAGCAACTGAGACGATGCCTGCTATTACGAAAGCCGCATTAAGAACCCCACTGATATTATACCCGGATCATGATAATTTTGCGCAATATTGGAGGTGACTGCACAATGCTGAATTATATACCAAACTTACAAGATTCTGATCCAGAGGGAATCATGACCAAATACTAGAATCAGTGCCAGGTTCATAAAACACTTCGGTAAACAACCAGCGATAATGAGTTAAAAGCTTAGAAACTCAACGACTATAAACTAATTTTGCATCCTTCCCGCACCTCTGAATTTTGGCTTCCAGTAAGCATCATTCAAATCACTAATCATTACACCATTGGTTAAAGATGCATGTGCAAATTTATTGTTGGCAATATAAACACCCACATGAGAAATTTTTTTACGGGAAGTGGTTTGAAAAAAAACCAGATCGCCTTGCTGAAGTGCTTCGGTGGAAATATGCATGCAGCTATCAAATTGCTGCTGTGCTGTACGTGGAATATTCTTTTCGTACACATCAAGCAGCACGTTGTGCGCAAATGCAGAACAGTCAATACAATTTTCAGTGGAACCACCCAAACAATATTTGGTACCCCACCAGTAATCAATATCCTGCAGCAAAGAAATATTTGTAATTTCCTCTACAGGTATATCAAGAATGGTAGCGTATTTGAACTGAAGTTGCGTTGCGTTTTCAATGTTAAAATCTTTATGGGTTTCTGTTATAGCAGGTACATAAGGTTTGCTAACCGCAATTTGCCTGGAAGTATTAACTGTAGAATTTTGCTTTGCACCCGGTGTAACACTAACATTGTTAAGAAAAGCTACTTCGTTCGAATTATTTTTTTCCTTCTGTTTTACTGAAGTAGAATTGTCTTTTGCTGCAAGTCTGTTTAAACTTTTGCAACTATTAAGCAGTGCAACAGCGCCAACCAGATATATATAAATAATTTTTTTCATGAATAAGTGCAATTTAACCCCCTGATACGAATCTTAAAAGACCCGTCCAAAACTTTTACCAGAATACAAAACCCAAAAACAAAATGTGGATAAATATTTACCATTTCTGTGCCGTCAAAATTGGCGAAATTTGAGCAATTCTAAAGTACATCTAATAAATTAGTTATTTATTTTTTGGGGCCCGGCTTCAATGCTACTATTTAGTTTTTGTTGCGTCGCACTCTTGTACTTTTTTTCGTTATTCAGCAAAATGCGAAGTCGCTGGTGAATCGCTTTCACTTTATTGTTCGTGTTTTATCATTAAATCATTTTTTGTTAACGGGAAACTGAAAACCCGAAACTGGAAACTTTTTAAACTATGCAATTTTCACACTTACACGTACACACACAATATTCGTTACTCGATGGTGCTGCATCTATTGAAGGCCTGTATAAAAAAGCAGCCAGCGCAAATATGCCTGCACTGGCAATTACAGATCATGGCAATATGTTCGGCGTTTTTGAATTTGTAAAACAGGCATGGAACACTACTAAAGTTGTAGGCAAAACAGCTGATGGTAAAGACATTCTCGAACCCGTTATAAAACCAATTGTGGGCTGCGAATTTTATGTAGTAAAAGACAGGCATGCAAAAACATTTACCAAAGACCTGAAAGATGCACGCTTCCACCAGGTGTTGCTTGCAAAGAATAAAACAGGATACGAAAATTTAGTAAAGCTTACCTCGCTTGGTTTTATTGAAGGCATGTACAGCAAATATCCACGTATAGATAAAGAACTTATTGAACAATATAAAGAAGGGCTTATTGCCACTACCTGCTGCATTGGTGCTTATGTACCGCAAACGATTTTACATGACAGTATAGAAGCAGCAGAAAAAGAATTCAAATGGTGGCTCAATATGTTTGGCGAAGATTATTACATAGAACTGCAGCGCCATAATATTAAAGAGCAGGAAATTATCAACGATACTTTAATAAAGTTTTCAAAAAAATACAATGTGCCTGTCATAGCAACGAACGACAGTCATTATGTTGACAAAGATGACAGCAATGCACATGATATTTTACTATGCATCAACACCGGTGAAAAGCAGAGTACACCTGGCTTCGATGATTTTGTGAATGATGAGATACAATTAAAGAACCGGCGTTTTAAATTCCCAAATGATCAATTCTATTTTAAAACAAAGGAAGAGATGGAAACACTCTTCAGCGATATTCCCGAAGCATTAGATAACACCAACGCCATTGTTGATAAAATTGAAGTGCTCAATTTAAAGAAGGATATTCTGCTACCTGCCTTTCCTATTCCAAAAGAATTTTTAATTCATACAAGAGACGAAATAATAGGCTCCAACATTATTAAACCAGATGTAAACAACCAGTGGGAATATTTAAAGGAACTCACCTTCAAAGGAGCCAAAGACCGTTACCACGAAATAACCTCAGAAATTCAGGAACGCTTAGACTTTGAATTATTCACTATAAAAACCATGGGCTTTGCCGGTTACTTCTTAATAGTAAGCGACTTTATAAAAGCAGGCCGAGATATGGGCGTATTCATTGGCCCGGGCCGTGGTTCAGCGGCAGGCAGTGTTGTGGCATATTGTATTGGTATCACCAATATCGACCCCATAAAATACAATTTACTATTTGAAAGATTTTTGAACCCAGACCGTAAGTCAATGCCCGATATTGATACGGATTTTGATGATGATGGCCGCCAGAAAGTAATAGACTACGTGGTAGCTAAATACGGAAAGAACCAGGTAGCACAAATCATTACTTATGGCACTATGGCGGCTAAGTCCAGCATTAAAGATGTAGCCCGTGTAATGGATTTACCATTAAGCGAAAGCAATGCTTTGGCAAAGATGGTCCCCGACAGGCCAGGAACAGATTTGAACCGCGTACTCTCCGCACCCCTTACTGCCAAAGAATCAAAGAGTGGTGAAAAGTCGCTCGAAGAAAAAGAAGGCTATGGCGGTGAAGAATTAGACAATATTAAAAAGCTTCGGGAAATTTATAACGGCAAAGATATCCGTGCGGCTGTTTTAAAAGAAGCAAAACGCTTAGAAGGTTCTGTGCGCAATACCGGTGTACACGCAAGTGCCATCATCATTGCACCTTCTGATCTTACTGATTTAATCCCGGTCGCTATATCAAAAGATTCCACGCTTTGGGTTACACAGATTGAAGGTAGTACGATTGAAGAAGCAGGCGTTTTAAAAATGGACTTTCTTGGCTTAAAAACATTGTCCATTTTAAAAACTGCATTGGAACTCATTAAACAAAACCACAATGGCCTTGCAATAGATTTAGACTCCATTCCGCTTGACGATGAAAAAACGTACAACCTTTATCAGCGTGGCGAAACCAATGCAACCTTCCAGTTTGAAAGCCCCGGCATGCAAAAATATTTACGCGAATTAAAGCCCGATAAATTCGCTGATCTTATTGCGATGAATGCATTGTATCGCCCCGGCCCAATGTCGTATATTCCCAAGTTTGTTGCACGTAAGCATGGTCGCGAAGAAGTAGCTTATGATATTCCTGAAATGAAGGAATACCTTGAAGAAACGTATGGCATTACCGTATATCAGGAACAGGTGATGCTGCTGAGCCAAAGCCTTGCAGGCTTTACAAAAGGCCAGGCAGATATTCTGCGTAAAGCGATGGGTAAAAAAGACCGTAAGACGCTTGATAAAATGAAAGGAACTTTCATGGATGGTGCTATGGCAAAGGGTTTACAAAAAGAGATACTCGAAAAAGTGTGGACTGATTGGGAAGCTTTTGCGCAATACGCATTTAACAAATCGCACTCTACCTGTTATGCGTTTGTCGCGTATCAAACTGCTTGGTTAAAAGCGCATTACCCCAGCGAATATATGGCTGCCGTACTCAACCATGCCGGCGGCATAGAGAAGATCACTTTCTTTATGGAAGAGTGCAAGCGCATGAGCATAAAAGTGCTAGGTCCCGATATCAATGAATCGCTGAAAGGCTTTGCTGTAAATAAAAAAGGAGAGATACGTTTTGGCCTTGGTGGTTTAAAAGGTGTGGGCGAAGCAGCGATTGAAGCATTGATAGAGGAACGTAAAAAGAAGGGAGCTTATGCAAATATTTTTGATTTTATAAAACGCGTAAATCAGCGTTCCGCTAATAAAAAATCTATTGAAAGCCTCGTATATTCAGGTGCTTTCGATTGCTTTAAAGAGATTCACCGTGCACAATATTTTTATGTGTCCAATGGTGAAACTGCAAACGGTATAGAAAAAATTATACGCTTTGGAAATGTATATCAAACCAATAAGCAATCTACCACGCACAGCCTGTTTGGCGACAGTGTAATGCCCGAAATTGCAACGCCTAAATTGCCTGCCTGCGAAGAGTGGTCACTCACTGAAAAGCTTGATTATGAAAAAGAAGTTACCGGCATGTTCATGAGTGGTCATCCGCTTGATAATTTCAAGTTCGAGTTAAAGTATTACGGCATTATGCAGTTAAGCGAATTCAACGAAGTAAAAGATTCCAACACATTGATTGTTGCCAATGCCAACCGCAATTTTCGCATTGCCGGTTTAGTAACAGATGCACAGCACCGCATTACAAAAACAGGTCGCGAATTCGGTTCGCTTACCATTGAAGATTTCAGCGGTAAAACAGAGATCATGCTTTGGGCCGATGATTATGTACGCTGCAAAAATTACCTCGAAAAAGGAAAGAACCTCCTAATAAATGGCTTCTTTAAAAACCGTTACAACAGCGATCAATACGAGTTTAAAGTTACCACCATGAACCTGCTTGAAATGGCCAAACAAAATATGACACGCCAGGTAGACATCAACATAGAACCCGCATCTGTAACCAAAGAATTTGTAACGTTTGTAGAAAAGAATGTCCGCGCCAATCCCGGCAAATCCTCGCTACGCTTCAATCTCTACGAGCCCGTAGAAAACCTAAAAATAACTTTATACACTATGGAAAAAGGCTTTATGATGAACGAAGAAATGGCCGGGTTCCTCATGGATAACCCTGATGTTGAAGTAAGTGTGGGGCTGGTGGGATAGATATTTTTTTTGAACCAGGCTTGTAGTTCTTTGTCGGGCTTTACTTGCGTCGCACTCTTGTACTTTCTGATTTTATATTGAGCTTTTATCGTAGCGTAGATTGTAGTAAAGGCAAACTACTCTAATATAAATTACATTGCCAAAGAACCGCAGAGTCACTTGCAGGAGACTCTGCGGGAAAACACATAAGGCTGGGCAAGCTATAGGTGAGCTTTTTGATTTAACCAAAACCAAAAAAAATGAGAAATCTAATTGTGTAACATCTTTTTGTCAAATTTATAAAGGAGATAGAAATTCAAGAAAGAAGAGGAGGGAATACAAACATATTTTTACAAAAAAATATTCAATGAAATTTGCTAAAATAAAATGTAATCCCACCACCGATAATTTGTAAATGATTTCTTTTCCTCACAGCCTCCATGTATGCTTAAATCTGCTCTTTGGTAAAAACAATGCCCCAGCGGGGCAATCTCCTTGTAGAAAACGCATACAATTATTTTGTTTCTTTACCCCAGCGGGGTAACCTGAGAACATTCCAAAACATGACACAGGAAATAGGTTGCTACGCTGGAGCAAACATTATATTTTCGTTACGCTATCTATAAACAGGTTACGCCGCCGGCGTAAAAATGCGTTGCCGCCATGCTGTTCTGAAATTAATTCAGGATCATTTTCATTCTCCCCGGAGGCTCCTCTTAAAGCCCTGGGTGTAGAAGGAACTCTGCGGTTCGCAAATTTTGAATTTTATGAATAGTGACACAAACCTCGCTTCAATCTACGCTATAATAAAAGCTCAATAATGTTATGCAGTACAAGAGTGCGACGCAAGTAAAGCCTGCTTAATAAACTACTGCCGGGCTCATAATTCTTTAAACGGTTATTAAAATATTCAGTTTCAAATAGCCGGTTGGTTTAAAAATGCTCAGGCTTCATGGCTGCGGAAGCGGCAACTCCAATATCGTAAAGCAGGTACCTGTTTTGAGCATTGCTCATTTCTATAATACTCTTTACGTCTGCATCATTAAAAGTTTGACTAAGCCCGAGGTCGTTTAAAGTTTTTTGTGTTATTGGAAAGTTATACCGTAAGTATTTAAGCATTGCTTTGCCGGCGATATAATCATCCTGCAGCGATCCAATTTCCATGTCAATCTCGTGTGCCGTTGGTGAATTTGAAAGCCATTGCAACATAATCTGGTTTTGCCAGCTCGCATCCTGCATCAGCATATCGGGTACGTTCTGGGCCCAGGTGCCGAGCCATGCTTCTTCAATTTCGCCTACTTTTTTACTGAAGATGCTATATCCGGTACCTAGCGATACGATGGATAGATTATCTTCTCCCAACTGCCAATGAAATGGAAAACCTTTGAGGGTGGCAACCATTAGAAGGGTTAATGCAGGGTTATTGGACATGCTTACGCCGCCATCTACAAAAGCGGCTCTTTGGCTGTTGCCTACATCAATCATTTGGGGAATAAAATAAGTGGGTGCCGCACTGCTGGCCCTTACTGCCTGCCAAAGGGGTATATCTTTATTTTTACCCATGGCCGAATTGAAGAACTTTCCATTGGGGTGGTTGATAAGTGGCCATACGCTGTTGGTATCTGCACGTTTGGCAACGATACAAAGACCGGTTTTTATTTCGCTGCTTTCAAGCGTGATATTACCAAACACTTTTTTCAGGTTTCTTTCCAGGGCGGTATGGTCGTAATTAGCCTGTAAATATTTAAAAGTTTCCCAGGGTTTCCACCAGTCTCTTTTGTTGCCAAATATTTCTCCACCCAGTACCATATACATTTCTTTAACTTCATCTACACTTTTTCCAACCGCCAGGCAGGCAGCAATAATGGAGCCGGTAGAAGTGCCTCCGATTAAATCGAAATAATCGCTTAGCAACAGGCTGGGGTCATTCTCTTTTTCGCGAAGTATGGTTTCTAATTTTTTAAGGTAGCCGAGCGTTAATGCGCCTCTTATTCCTCCGCCGTCGAGGGAAAGTATTCGTTTTGGGCCATTGGTTGGATCCAGGTGTTCGCTGAAAGTTTTTTTCATTTTATTGTTATTTAAATTTTTATGGCAATTTCACTTTTTGTGTAAAATAAATGCTTTGGACTATATACTTATGTTCGTGAATTTATATCGAATTTTTCTGTACAAATTTTTAACGCTGAAAATAAGCTGCATGAATTTATTTACCTAAAGATATACAATTCATTATTCCAAAAAGGAACGCGGGTTCCAGGCAAGATAAATCTCTGCAATGGCTATTACCTTCTCCCCATGATTTACCTGTTTGCAAATAAAAAAAGCGCCCTTTTTTTAAAGAGACGCTTCGTATTAATGAACCCCCTTGAAAACTTATTTTGCTACAACTACCTTTTGTGTAAATATTTTACCCGCCATTTCTAAACGGCATATATAAATACCTGCGGTAAATAAGCTTAAATCTATTATCAGCTTTTGTTGTGTTACAGCAACTGGTGCCCGGTATTTCATCTTACCATTCAGATCAAAAACTTTTATTTGCCCGTTAGCAAAAGCAATAAAATTTACAACGCAATTTTTGTGGGCCGGGTTAGGATATACATTCATTGAAACATTTTCTTCCACAGCGGTAAGTTTTTCGGCTTCTGTAAAATTATTGGCAGCCATCAAACAGTTCTGCGTTGTTTTATTTTTGTTTGCCCAGGGGCTCGATGAATTGTTTAAGTCGCATATTGCACGCAACTGAAACTTATAAGCCGTATTAGCCTGTACGTTACTAAAGGTATAAGTGTTCACTCTTCCCACATTTCCAAGAATCGTCCATGATCCGGCAGTTGAAATTTTATACCTTACTTCATAAGTGCTGAACAAGTGTCCGGGCCATGTCATTGTAGCGCTGCTAGGCCCGCAGGCAGTGATAATTTTAGTAATTGCAGGTTTTGCTGTGATGCATCCCTGTGGAACTTTCTTTGCATACAGCTGATTGTAACTACCAGCATTTTTTTCTACAAAAACAATTGCCTCGCCGTTGACTAAAGGAACAACAGCGTCTTTCCCTGGCAGAAATGCGCCGCTTGCAGATGAAGTTACAATGCCTTCTGCCGGTGCATTTAATGTACCGTCTAAATTTAATGACTGCATGCGGATATTATAGCCACCGGAAGTATTGCTGAAAAATACTTTTGCACCATTATTAATATCCGGAACCATAAAATTTTGAGAATATATTGTACCCAAATTGTATAGGGGCACACCTTGTGGTTGCCATTGCCGCACACCATTATTGTTTACCCTTTGCGCAAAGTAAGCCATAGCATAGCCTCCATTCGCAAACCTGCCATCGCTCCAGCTAAAATATGCACCATCATTATTATCGCTTAAAACATCAGGAACCGACTGGGCACCTGTAGTGTCGCAAATAACCACTTCTGTTGTCCCCCATAATTTAGTACCGCCAATATTTATTTTTTGTGCGTAGATATTGGCAGTGCGTGCATCTAAAGGATCACCACTCCATACAGCAATAAAGCGGTTACTGCTATCTCTTATTAATTTATAACTAACACTGCCGGCAAGGTTAATACCAAGTGTATTCAAAAAATAATTAGCCGTATCATATTGCCTGTTACCGCCACCATTTAAACGCTGTGCCCTTAACTGGTAATTACTGAACCATATTATCATGACCCCGCCATTGCCATCAGCAACGGTTTTAGGGTTTCTTTCATAATAAGGCAGTATAACCCTACTGCCTCCAATACCCCATTGCAGCGCGCCATTGAAATTTAATTTCTGGGAATGTATGCCGTCTGCCCCGCCAAAGACAGTATTTTGAACAGTAACAAAAACACCATTGCCATCATTATTTGCAAGCGAGGCTTGAGACTGGCCTAAACCTCCGTCGATAGTTAAAGGGCGCACGCCATTACCCGGCCAAAGTTTATTTCCCAGACTGTCAAAATGTTGTACAAATACCGGGTAGCCGGAAATACCGGAGGTATTTTCGTAAGCCACATAGCAGCCGCCATGGCCATCTTCGCAAATGGCAGGGTTAGATTGATACTCTGTCGGGCTTTCAAATAAATTAATACCGGCACCCCATTTTACGATACCGTTTTTATCAATACGGTTTACAAGCACATCAGGAATGCCATCATTTAAGTTACCCTTTGCAAAAGCATAAAACGCACCGCCATTGCCATCGGTGCAGGATGCAAAATTAGTACCGGGGTTACCAGACTTTGATGCATACAGATCATTATCAACGGAGGCAATAGTGCTCCATTGGGCAAGTATATTTTTTGGGAGTATTACTGTAATTATACTCAGAAGTAGAAGGCCGGTAAAATTTTTCATAAAAATTTATTTTGTTTGTGTTTGCAATTGTTCGATAAAAATATCTACATGGTAACACCTAGTCCAATCCACTTTGTGAACGGTTGTTTCTGTTTCGTAAAAGGAATGGTCTTTCTTTTCTTGTTAACTTTAACAGCCGGTACGCTGCATTTAATTTTGATGATGCGCATTGCCCAATAATAATATTAAGTACAAGAGTGCGACGCAACGAAAGTTCAACAGATGTTCTGCCGTTTGGTACATAAATGTCTTTATTTTTTGTACCGGCAATTGTACGGATGGCATCGCCGGTTGTGTCACTCCCTTGTACGTTCAGGCCTTTATTCGGCTAAGATGCAACAGGTATTATCTTTATAAATCAGAGAGCAAAGCCAGGTTTGTATGAAACAAAAACTCCTTTTCATATTCATATATATACTTGTAAATCTTGCAGTATTTAGTCAGAAAACCGATTCTACCAGGCTTTACCAAGAAAAACTGCTAACTGCAAAAGAAGATACGAATAAAGTAAATATTCTTCGTCGTCTTGCATGGGAAACAGAAAGTTTCGATGCGCTTTCAGCAGGCCATTATGGAACAGAAGGCTACAAGCTTGCGCAAAAACTTGGGTATACCAAAGGTATGATGAGTACAGCGCTGCGTGCGGGTTCCAGCTATTTGATACAAAGCAATTTCGACAGTTCGGTTTATTATTTTACAGCCTCATTAAATGCGGCAAAAGAAATTAAAGATATCAAAGGGCAGGGCGATGCATATAGTGGATTGTCCTGGGCATATTCGGAACTGAAACAGGATTTTGCCGCAGCTCTAAAATATAATCTTGCCGCATTAAAGCTTGGGGAGGAAAATAATAACAAAGTGCTGCTGGCCAATGCCAGCAGTGGTATTGCGATATCTTATGCCAACGCAGAAAATTATACCGAAGCATTAAAGTATATGCGGCAGGCAATAGCGCAGTTCCTAGAAATAAAAGACTCTGCTAATTATGCCAATAACCTGGGCAATATTGCAGAAATATATATTTTAACCAACAATACAGCTGCAGCAATTGAAGCTTATAATAAAGCTATTCCCATACTTACATCCCAGGACGATCTTAACAGGCTGAGTTATATATATTGTAACCGCGGAACCGCTTTGGCAAAGAGCGGACAGTTATCGCAGGCATTGCAAAGCCAGCTAACGGCATATAGCTATGCCAAAAAAATGGGTAATAAAATATATATTATCAGCGCCTTGCAGGAGATTGCAAAAATACATGGGTTGCAAAAAAATTATCCGTCAGCCATTAAATATTTAGACAGCGCCTATACCATAAGCATGCAGTTAGATGCAATAGAACCCCAGGCTGTCATTAGCAAGTTATTAGCTGATAATTATGCTGCAGTAAACGATTATAAAAATGCGGAACTGTGGCTGCGTAAATTGATTGTAATAAAGGACAGCATTGCCGCACAGGAAAAGCAAAGCCAGTTACTTTCCCTGCAGACACAATTTGAAATAGAAGGAAAAGAAAAACAAAACCAATTACTAAAAGCACAGAATACATTAAAAGAAGAAGAAGCTTCGAAACAAAGGCAACTGAAAAATATTTTTATTATTGGTGCTGCTTTGCTTTTGTTACTTGCTGTTGTGCTGGTGAACAGGTATAAAATAAAACAAAGAGCAGCGAAAGAACTGGAAGAAAAAAATTCGATCATTGAAAAAGAAAAACAAAGAGCCGAAAAGAGTGAACAATTCAAGAGTGAATTTCTCGCCAACATGAGTCACGAGATACGCACACCTATGAATGCTGTAGTGGGTATGACCAATCTTTTATTGGATGAACCACAAAGCGAAAAGAACCTGCGCTACTTACATTCTATAAAAAATGCTTCAGATAATTTACTTATTGTAATTAATGATGTACTCGATCTTTCAAAGATGGAAGCCGGTAAAATGCAGTTGGAGAAAATACCATTCCGCCTAGCAGATATAGCTGCGGGTATTTACGATACATTTTATTTAAAGGCTGAAGAAAAAAATATAAAATTTATCATTGATGTTGACAGCAACATTCCACCTTTTCTTATTGGTGATTCAGCAAGGCTTACGCAGATACTTTTAAATTTGGCTGGTAATGCATTAAAATTTACAGAGAAAGGCTCGGTTATCATCCGTATGAAAAAAGGTAGTGAAAAAGCAAAAACTTCTTCACTATGCAGTATTCATTTTTTAATAGAAGACACAGGAATCGGTATTGAAAAAGAAAAGTTAGCAACTGTTTTTGAAAGTTTTACACAGGCACATACTGGGGAAACCAGGAAATATGGTGGCACAGGTTTGGGCTTAACCATTTCAAAAAATCTTGTTGAGCTATATGGTAGTCAATTAGCGGTGGAAAGCCAGCCTGGCGCAGGTTCTGTGTTTTCATTTGCCATACCTTTTGAAACAGGCACAGAAGAACAGCTAAAGGAATATTATACAGAAAAGGAAGGCTATTCAGCCGATGATCTTTTTGGTATAAAAGTATTACTTGCCGAAGACAATGAAGATAACCAGGTAGTAGCCGTAGATACTTTAAAGAAGTTGATTGAGGATGTTGAGATTGATATAGTAAACAATGGCAAAGAGGCGATTGAAAAAATACGGCAACATTATGCAAACAGCTATTACGATTTAATTTTGATGGATGTGCAAATGCCCATACTTGATGGCTTTGAAACAACAAGGCAAATAAGGAATAATTTTTCTTCGCCAATAAATAACATACCAATAATTGCATTAACAGCAAGTGTAATAAGAAGCGATCTGCAAAAATGTATTGACGCGGGTATGAACAGTTATATACCCAAGCCATTTACAAAAGAAACCCTTATAAAAGAAATAGGAAAAGTGTTGCAAAGAACCAGTGCCCAAAAGAAAGTCACTGAAAATATTGTTACAGAAAAAATTATTTCACCGTCAAATGCAATGCTGGTAAAAAGCACAGGTATTAATTTTGGTAAGCTACAGCAGGCAACAGGGAACGACATAAAAAAATTAAGCGCATATTTATTGCAGTTTCAACAGCTTGTTCCGCTGAAAATTGAGCAACTGTTACTGGCAGCAGAAAAAAACGAACGGGTGGAAATTTACCAGTCAGCACACAGGCTTAAACCGCAATTAACGTTCTTCGGTTTGCAACAGGAAGAATGGATTGCAAATATTATAGAAATAAAAGCCGATGAAATTTCTATGGAGGAACTGAATATTTTAACTGCTCAGTTAGAGGCGGGCTGCAAAGCAGCATTAAACGAAATTGATTACAAACTGAAAAGCCTGGACGTATAATGCATCAATTTAAAGTGATAGTTATTGATGATGATGAATTCATCCGCATATCAATGAAGGATACGCTGGAAAGTTTCTTTCCTAATCTTCATCTTACAGCCTTATGCAGCAATCCCGCAGAAGGTTTAAAAGCAATTGAAAAGCATGAGCCTGATATTGTTTTCCTGGATATTGAAATGCCGGGCTGCAGCGGCTTTGATATGCTGCAGCAAATTGAAAATATAGGTTTCGAAACCATCTTCATCACAGCTCACGGGCATTATGCCATTAAAGCCATCCGCTACAGTGCACTCGATTTTTTACTAAAACCAATAGATGCTGCCGAGTTAAAAAATGCCATTGAACGCTTTAAAGAAAAAAGAAAAAAAGCTATCACACAAAAGCCTGGTATAGAAAATTTCGTACACAATCTTCGTGTAAAAAATCCCGCAGATTTTAAACTTGCTATAGCTACAATTGAGGGTACGCATTTTATTCCCGCACAGGATATTTTACGGCTTGAAGCAGATGGCAGTTATACGAAATTCTTTTTGATAAAAGGAAAAAATATAATGGCAAGCCGCACCATGAAAGACTTTGCTGATCTGCTCGATGAAACACAGTTTATTCGTGTGCATAAATCGCATGTCATTAATAAGCGGTTCGTAAAATCAATGCACGGCAACCATTTACTGGTGATGGAAGATAATGCTGTAGTAGAAGTTTCAAGACGCAGATGGGATGAGGTAAAGGAACGTATTCGGATGTAATTTTTGGCCAGGCAAACCTGCAGTTAGCATCAAGAAAATTATCTGGTTCATAAAAAAGACCAACAATTTATTTGTTGGTCTTTTTTATGAACATTTTTTATAAAAGCTATTAAATACCCAGTTTTATTTTTTAATGTTCTGTATTTCTTCCTTTTCCATTTTTACCATGCCCATTATTTGTTTCATGGTCTTTTGCATGCCATCGGGGCTACCATCGAGAAAGAGCATATTGCCTTTTCCAAACTCTGCAAAATTTTTAATGGCTTCTGTCCACATGCTGAAAAGAATAACATTGGTATCGAGGTTTGCCTGTTTCATTTGCTCTGCAGCCTGGCTCATACCTTTGGCCACTTCTTCCCGGAAAAGTGCAACACCCTGTCCGCGCAAACGTGCAGCTTCGCGTTCGGCTTCTGCTGCAATCTTAATGGCGTTACCTTCTGCTTCAGCACCTTTGGTTTTGGTGATAAGCAGTGCCTGACCTTCGTTTTCAGCGGCGGCTTTAAGGTTATTACTGGCAACCACGCGGCTCATGCTTTCCATAATCTGCTGGTCGAAAGTAATGTCGTTGATTTGCAGGTCCTGTAAATGGTAGCCCCATTCCTGTAATGAATGGTCTATCTGCTCTTTTACATACTCCACAATTTCCCGACGCTGTAATAAAATTTCCGCTTGTTTTTTTGTAGCCACAAATGCACGGATAGAACCCTCTACGGTACGTATAAGCGCCTGCATAAGGTCTTTGTCGGCAATAAATTTAAAAGCTACATTCTTAATACTTTCTTCGTCCTGGTTTATTACAGAATAAAGCAGCATACTTTTAAAATACACATTTGCCTGGTCAACCGTTACGGCCTGAAACTCCAGTTCCACCGAGCGGTTCTGGATACTTACCCTTTTGTAAATCTGCTCCACAAAAGGAATTTTAAAACCCAAGCCCGGCCTAAGCAATCGCTGGTATTTGCCAAACATGGTAACCACCGCAATAGTGCCCTGGTTTACGGTTACCAACCCACTGAAGATGATAAAAATGATAATTAAAATCCACCAGTTAGAAAAAACAAGATCAAGTATGTTCATTGGTTTAAAATTTCGGGAAAGGTAGGGATATATCGGATGGAAGAATTGACAATTTTTTTTACGAAAAGAATTGGCAAGTATTAATGGGCAGATTTTAGGTGCCCGGCAATCATTCATTGCGCATCGTTCCTTGCGTCGCACTCTTGTACTTTCAGATCAAATTTCAGCTTTTACCGAAGCGTAGATTGACGTGAATAGGCAAAGAGGCAAATAGGCAAGGAGGCAAAAAGGTAATAGGAAAGGAGCAATGAAAAAATAGGCGAGTAGGAAGGAAAGAGAAGCGGCAGGCAGAAACTAAATGCTAATTGATAATTGCTGAATGGAGTGCCAAATGTACAAGAGTGCGACGCAACGAAGATGCCATGAAACACAAATGACCGTAACAAAAAGAAATTAGACTTTTTAAAAAAAAACTTAGTTTGGTTTAAGGTGTTAAACAACTTTTTTACCTATACATTCTACCCACCATTTTCCTGTGCTACTTTCTGGTAAATATGCCAGGCTGAAAAAATATCTTCGCATGCAATACCAAGCGATTTAAAAATGGTAATTTCTTCCGGATGTTCCCTACCTTTTTTTGAGCCAATCAATACTTCGCCTAACTCGCCTTTTACATGTTCATCTGTTATTGCACCTTCGTTTTTAGGAATAATAAAATCACCTGCTTCCTTAAAGAGTGATTCATAACAGTCAGTAAATAATTTTGATTTCAACATTGCCGCCGTATCAAGTTCTCGTGTTACCGGTGTGCATGCACCAACAGCATTTATATGTGTGCCATCAGCAATCCAGTCTCCCATAATTACGGGCTGCGATGATGAAGTAGTGGTACAAATAATGTCTGCATTCTTAACTGCATCCCGGGCATTTTTCTTAACATCAATGGGTATTTTATAAGTGCCAGATATTTTGTCAACAAGTGCTTCAGCATTTTTTTCATTCCTGCTCCAGAGATCAATTTGTTTTATTTTTCTCACCGCCAACATCGCCTCTATATGCCGTTCAGCCTGTTCGCCGGAACCAATGATGGCAAGCAGTGCTGCGTTTTCCCTTGCAAGCAACTTCGTGGCAAGGGCACTGGCAGCAGCAGTACGTATCGCAGTTATTTCGTCGGCATCGAAAAGCATGAGGGGTTGTCCGTGTTTGGCATCAAACAATATTACAATACCCTGGTGAGAAGGATAGCCTGCGTCTCTGTTACCTGGAAACACACTGATTACTTTGATGCCCATTACACCAAGGCTTCCTGCCTGTCCGGGCATTGCAGCCAATAAACCGCTTTTATCAGGAAGCCACATCATCGAACGCAGGGGTTGGGTGCTCTCACCATTGGCCAGTGACCGAAACATATTTTCCATTACCTCAATACATTCATGCATGGGTAAATAGAAAGCCACCTGTTCCTTGCTTATAAATTGAGGAGCCATAATAAATTTTATTGTTTAATGGTTCTGGTGTAAATGATTAAAGTAATTTTTTATAAAAGCTAATTTTATAATAGTTTGCAAACAGCAATCAATTTAAACAACACCTAAAAATTACTTAATTGATAAACCGCATTTTTTTGTGTTGCAAAACTTAATATGCCGTTTGGTTGAAGCTGGGTTTTAATCGCTTTACCATTGCAAACAACTTTCACTTTGCCCGGTAAATTCAGTTTACAAATTTCTCCGGCCTTTGATAAAATATTTGCATGCGTGAGTTTTTTATTTTCCCATTTAAAACTAAATTCAAATGCGCCTCTTGCACATACGCCTTCAAAATTTCCGGTACTCCATGCCGCTGGTAAAGCAGGTAATAAATCAATCACCCCTTCATGCGATTGTATCAGCATTTCAGTAATGCCCGCCGTTACACCCAAAGATCCGTCAACCTGCATAGGCGTAAAACATTTTGCAAACAATTGTAAAAAACACTGGTCTTTTAAATAGCCTTTAAAAATTTTGTACGATCGTTCGCCATCATATAACCGTGCCCATAAACTCATTTTCCAGGCCCTCGACCAACCGGCACCTTCATCGCCCCTTTGATTTAAAACTGCTTTGCATGCATCCACATATTCGGGTGTTCTTTTTGCAGACAATACATTGCCGGGATATAACCCAACCATATGTGAAAAATGCCGGTGATTTTTTTCGAGCTGTGGCCAATCCTCGCTCCACTCCTGTAGTGAACCATCTTTTCCAATTTGCGGGGGCACTAATTTTCTTCTGGCTGCGGCTACATCATTTGCATAGGCAGTATCT
>JBBRDW010000046.1:0-32076 GCA_038203525.1 Chitinophagales bacterium
CCACGCTTAAATGACGAGAAGAGCACTTTGTACCCCTTCAATTTACAGGATATATTTTTCAATAGTTTTTTTAAGTAAAGCAATATCGAATGGCTTTTCAAGATAGCCATCTGCCTTTACTGCCATTGTTATTTCTTTTAACCTGGAATTTGCTGAAAATAGAATTACCGGAATATGTACGAAGGCCGGTTTGCTTTTTATTAAAAGAGTTGCTTTTTCGCCGCCCATTATGGGTATCCATAAATCCATAAATATTATACCGGGATGATGAAGTTCAATATCGCTGATTACATTATCGCAGAATGTATAGGTCTCTACACGATAGTTTTCCCGCTCTAATATAGCCTTACACAGGAACAAAATTTCTTCGTTATCGTCATATATTAAAACACAATTCTTCATTAACTGCAGTTATTTTATTAGGCGAATTTATTGAAGTTATTTTAAACGTTTTTGCTTTGTGGGCTTGCTAACTGGTAATGTAAAATAAAATGTACTTCCTTTACCCGGCTCACTTTCTGCCCACAGCTTTCCATTGTGCCGTGAAATAATTTCGCTGCATATATATAACCCTATGCCCAAACCCTGAAACTGAATGGATTGTTCCTCTACACGGTAATATCTTTCGAATATTTTATGGAGATTGTGCTTTGGAATACCGATGCCATTGTCTTTTACAGCAACTTTTATTTCATTTTTGGTTTGCATAATATTAATAAAAACATCCAGTGAACCGGGTGAATATTTTACGGCATTGCTTAGTAAATTAATCACCACTTGCTGTAAACGTAATTTATCGCCGGTAACTTGCAGATCGACACTCCCCGTTTTAATGATGGTATATTTTACGGAAGCGTGCCATATATCATCTACGGCCGAATCTATCATTTCATTAAAATTGAAACTGCTTATATTATAATCAAGTTTGCCGGATTGTATCTTACTTACATCCAGTAATTCTTTTATCAAATCGGTAAGCCTGTCAACAGACAGCAGAGCCCTTTTTGTATACAGCAATGAATTACTGTCGTTTTTTTCAATCGAAATTTCCAGTAACTGCAGATAGGCTTTTGCTGTGGTAAGGGGCGTTTTCATTTCATGGCTGGCAATGCTGATAAACTCATCTTTTTTTTGTTCCTTCATTTTCTGTTCTTCTATATCCGAGTGGGTTCCTATCCAGCCTGTTACATTGCCGTTGGCATCTTTTAACGTAACTGCCCGGCAAATATGCCAGCGGTAAACACCATCGTACCTAAGTAAACGCTGTTCAATGTTATAAGGCTCACCTTCTTCAATCGCTTGCAGCCAGCTTTTCTCGGTGATACCCCAGTCATCAGGGTGTATTATTTTTTTCCATCCCCAGTCTTTCATTTCTTCAAAATTAAGGTGGGTATATTCGAACCATTGTTTATTTAAATAAGTTACGTTACCGCTAATATCTGCCGTATTCATTTTTGCAGGTATAGCATCTGAAATAACAATGAAACGGCGTGCATTTTCCTGCTGCTCTATTTTGGCCAGTATTTCGTTGGTTACTTCGTAACCGAAAACCAAAACACCGGTGATAGCTTTATTCCAGTTGTAGATTGGCTGGTAAGAGAAATTGAAATAACGTTCTTCAGGTAAAAGATTTTCATCGCGGGCCAGCATAACGGGCACTTCAACACCAACAAATGTTTCCCCGGTATTATAAATATTGTCCAGAATTGTATCAAAACCCTGGCCTTCCAGTTCTGGCAGCGCTTCCATAATGGGTTTGCCCAAAATTTCGCGCTTGCCAAATAATTTTTGATAAGCAGGATTTACCAGTTCGTAAATATGTTTTGGGCCACCCAGGGTACAAACAAAGGCAGGTGCGTTCAGGTACAGGTTTTGTATCATTTCGGCGTTCTGTGCTAGCTGCAGGCGGGCCTGCTCCTCTATCTGCTCCGCATTTTTTCTTAGGGTAATATCCTCGATCGCCATTAAAATCAATTGCTCCCCATTTTCTCTTTTAATGGCCTGTATGTTTATGCATATTACGCGGTGCCCTATAATGGGGAAAGTTAATGCTGCTTCTATTTCAAGTATATTTTCATTTCCTGCCTGTATTCTTTTCAGGTCGTCCCGAAGGGTTGGCATATCCCAGCAATCTTCCTGCAGTTTAAATAATGCTTTACCCAGTGTTTCTTCTTCCGTTATTTGAAAAGTCTTGTAAAAAGATTTATTGGCGCTTTTAACAATGAAATTTTTATCCAGCACAATCAATGGCTCGTGCAGGGTTGCGATAATTGTTTCCGCAAATTTCCGGCTTTGGTTCAGTTCTTCATTGCGGTCGTACAGTTCCTGGTTTACCGTAATCAGTTCCTCATTGGTGCTTTGTAATTCTTCTTTACTTGTTTCCAGTTCTTCGTTCAGGCTTTGCAGTTCTTCGCTGCCGCTCAGTAATTCTTCGTTGGCACTTTGCAGCTCTTCATTGGCGGCCTCCTGTTCCTCAGTAATGCTGTGCATATCGTCCCGGGCTCTTGCCAGTTCGTTGTCCAGTTGCTCAATACGATTGGCCTGCTGATCTTTTTTAATTTTTGCAGAAGCGCCTTTATTAATTACTGCACCGGTTGCCCCCGTTTGTACTTTGGATGAATGCTCTTTAAACAGAATCAGGTAATGCGGATCAACCGTATTCAATAACGGGATCACTTCAAGGGTTACCAGTTTTTCCCCTTTATCTACGGGGATGCCTTCTTTGGTAAATAATTTACCGGTAGCTTTAGCTTTGTGCAGTGCATTGCGTATTTCAAAAGGCAGGCCTTCCTTAGCCATTTTTAGCACATTAAGGCTTGCCTTGCCGGGTGCAGGTTCCAAGTATCCGCCGGTTGCACCACGAAACTGCACAATGTCAAACTGTTCATTTACCACCACACCAGCGGGTGTATATTTTGCAAGTAAAACTTCATCTGCACTTTTTTGAAAATCATCTGTTTTTCCATCCTTATTTTTTGAAAAATAATTCTTCTCATTAATGGCTGACTCGCTTCTTTCGCCAACCACATTGGAAAATTTTCCCGGTACAGATCTTCTTAAATAAAATTTTTCTTTTTTACCCAGGGGAGTAAAAAAATCGGAGCTGGTGCCGGTGGTTTCAGACTTACCAAGGAACAATACTCCTTTTTCATCCAATGCATAGTGAAATATAGTAAGCGCTTTTTTCTGCAGAAATGGCTCTAAATAAATAAGTACGTTGCGGCAGGTAACCAAATCCATTTTTGCAAATGGCGGGTCTTTCAAAATATTGTGTACGGCAAATACACACATATCTCTTATTGGTTTCTTTACATGGTAATTGCCATTTGTTTTGTCAAAAAACTGCTGCATCCGCGGTTCGGAAATGCCTTCCATTTCTTTTTTGGTAAAAATACCCGTCCTTGCTTTTTTTATGGCATTCTCAGAGAGGTCGGTGGCAAAAATTTGCACTTTTATATTGCTTGACTGGCTGGCTAAGTATTCGCTGCAGCAGATAGCCAGCGAGTAGGCTTCCTGCCCTGTGGAGCAGCCGGCTACCCAAATACGCAGCGGATTGACCAAGGTTTTAGTTTTTACAATTTCCGGCAAAACGGTCTCACACAAACTATCAAAACTGGTTGGGTCGCGAAAAAAAGAGGTTACTGGAATTAACAGATCCTGGAAAAGTATATCCAGTTCCGTTTTATTTTTTCTAAGGTATTCAAGATAATCTTTATTGGTTTGCATCTGCAGCATAAACATGCGGCGTACAATGCGGCGGCGCACCGTTGTTTGCTTGTAAAAGCTAAAATCTACGCCCACTTTTACCCGCAACAATGCCAGTATTTGCCTGAAGTTATCTTCCGTTGATTTATTTTTTTCGGTATCTCCTTCGCCGGAAGCAGCAACAGAAAAAGATTGCTGCAGCTCCATTAATTTTGAGGGAATTAATTCCGGGGCAATAATAAAATCTACAATATCTGCATCAATGGCACTTTGCGGCATTCCATCGTAACCTGCGGTACCAGGGTCTTGCGCAAAAGTAATACCGCCATGGTCCTTTATATCTTTTAAGCCTGCGGTACCGTCTGCTCCTGTGCCGGAAAGTACCACACCAATGCCATGCGACTGGTGCACTTCTGCAAGAGAAGAAAAGAACAGATCTATAGGTAAATTCAGTTTGCCTGCTATGGCCCGCTCACTAAGTTTTAAAACGCCATCCGTAGCAACAAGCATTTTATTGGAAGGAATAACATAGATATGGTTGGGCTGTACTTTTACATTGTCGCTAATTTCCTGAACTGGAATTTTAGATACGCGCTGCAAAATTTCTGGCAGGGCGCTTTCGTGACCGGGGTGTAAATGCTGTACAAGGATGTACGCCATACCCGAATCTTCAGTTATAGCTTTTATTAATTTTTTAAAAGCTTCCAAACCACCTGCTGACGCACCTATCCCCACAACCGGGAAAAGGTTTTCAGAAAGTGTACGGGGCTTATTTTTATCGGTATTTGTCATACTAATTGTGTTCCTTTCAGAACTATTAACGCCTGTAATTAAAGAGCATATTTTATAAACATGCTCAAGGTAACCTTTACCAGCAGTTAAGCAGTTTTTAATTTCCGCAGATTACCACCAGCAGGTGTAAGACAACATTTAAAGTGTTATTAATATATTGGAAAGGTTATAACAATACACCGGGCTGTAAATTTTATGCGCCGCAAAGAATAGAAAGTAAGGAGTATTTTGGACCCGGCAAATGATGCATAGATGAAGGTTTGGTTGCAGCTCGCCCCGCCAACGGCGCATATGCGCCAAGCTAAGGAATACATTTATTGACCCAACAGCATTGCTACTATTGAGTTTCCGTTGCGTCGCACTCTTGTACTTTTGGTTGGTTAGGCAGCAAGTTCACGTGTTGCAAAGTTCAGGCATTATACAAGAATCCTTGCCGGCGTTGGTTGCCTGATAAACATTAAACAGCATTGTTCTTCGCTGCAATAAAAGGTCAATCAAAATCAGAAAGAGAGTGCGACCACCGCTGTTGCCGCATATGCGTCAAGATAATTTTTGTTAAAAATCATTGAAAGTGTTTGCCAGTAATAGTTTTAGGTTGTCTTTCAATAAGGATTTAGTAAAATGGTTTAAATGTAAATGCGCTGCCGCATAATCTTACCTTTCATTTGCAAAGAGATAAGCGGCTGAGTTCTGAAAGTAGCAGAGGGAACCAAAAGTATAAGAGTGCGACGCAAGTAAAGCTGAAATCTGTTATAGTGCCGGGTACAAAAAAACAAATTATATTTAAGGAGAATATTGTTTAAGAATAGTTACACTAATCCAGCTTTATATGATCGGTTTTATTGGAGATGTCGCGTATTATTCCATCCAGTTCATAAGCTGAGTGCAAGATGTAATTAATCACTTCTGTTTTATCAACCTTTGCATCATTTTTTATCAAATCTATCAGGCCCATCATCCGCGCAAGTGGTGCCCGTACTATATGAGACTGTATCCAGGCAATTTCTTTTAGTTTTTCATTTTGCTTTTCAATGGCATCAATATAGCTTAGGCTTTCCGTGATATCATTTGCTAAAATCAGTTTTGCTTTTTTGCCTTCGAACTGAATAATATTACTCTGTACGTCAACATTTATAAGTTCTCCATTTTTCTTTCTGTGCCTGAATATTCCCTGGAAAAATAAATCGTCTTTCTGTGGTGATTCATGGACTAATTCATCCTTACCAGACAGATCATCTGGCTGTAAAATATCAGCAATAGTCATTGTTAAAAATTCTTCCATGCTAAACCCGTAATGCTTAATGGCAGCGGAGTTAACGTGCAAAAAGCCGAGCGTATCCAAATTGTACACCAACATGGGTTGAGGGCTTAGCTGAAAAAGATCGCTGTACCTTTTTTCTGACTCTTCCAGGCTTGATAAGGCTTTTCTGCGTTCGATACTGTACAGTACGCTTTTAAATAATGAAGAAGCAGAAAGTTCATCTTTTAATAAATAATCGGATATGCCGAGAGATAGTGATTTTACACCAAATGAAACATCTGAATAGCCCGTTAAAACAAGTATTGGACAGTTGGCAGATAACACTACCATTTCTGTAATCAGTTCTAACCCGCTCTTGTCCGGCAATGAAAGGTCGAGCAGTATCACATCAAATTTTAATGATTGCGCGGCTAACATTGCACTTGCTTCTTTAAAGCTTTTTGCACGCTCAATAGAGGGTAACAGGATCTGCTCCTGCAGCAATTCCTCAATAATAGCAAAGTCGCCTGAATTATCTTCAACTATCAGAATTTTATATGTGCTTTCATTCTTTTGCATAGCCTATTTATGACTGGCCGATAGTTTTACAATGTTGATCCAAAAATCTTCGATCTTGGCAATTGCATTCATAAAATCTTCTACTTCCACCGGCTTTGTTATATAACAGTTAGCGAAATTGTTATACGACTGAACAATATCTTTTTCTGAAGAAGATGTTGTAAGCATGATTACCGGAATATGTTTTAACAGTTCGTTTGTTTTAATATACATGAGTACTTCCTGCCCGTTTTTTTTTGGCAGGTTTATATCGAGTAAAATCAGATCGGGTAATTCGGCGTCAGCATATTCGGCAGTTTTGGTTAAAAAATTTATTGCCTGTTTGCCATCTCTTACCACACTTATTTTGTTGGTAATTTTTCTATCTTCCAAAGCTTCAATGGTAAGAACAATATCGCCTTCGTTATCTTCAACCAATAAAATATGTACCTGTTTCATTTGGTTTAAATTTATTTCGTTGGGTAAAAATATTTAAATAATAAATTCATTTTTTGTACCTGACTTTTTCGCTTTTATTAAGCTTTACTTGCGTCGCACTCTTGTACGAAAGGAATACTATTCAGCAAAAAATACAGGTTCGTAACAATTCCAAAAAGCTGTTTCGGTAATACATCATGCTTCCATTTTTGCAATGGTAAAATAAAATGAACTTCCTTTATCTTCTTCCGATTTTACCCAAATTTTTCCACCCTGGTTTTCTACAATTTTTTTTGTAATAGCAAGCCCCATCCCAGTGCCGGAATATTCTTCTTTACTATGCAGCCTTTGAAAAATAATAAAAATTTTATCGAAATATTCTTTGTTAATTCCAATGCCATTATCAGTTACAGCAAATTGCCAGTGATCGTTATATTCTTCGGCCGTAATATAAATTTCTGCCGGAATATCTTTCTTTGAATATTTTAAAGCATTCCCGATAAGGTTTTGAAAAACCTGCAGCATCGGTACTTTATATCCAAATACAACCGGAAGTTCACCAGTATTTATGGTTGCATATTTTTCATCAATTCTTTTTCTTAAAAGAATCCTGATTTCTTTTATAAGATCATTGAGATCAATCTTTTCGATTACGCTCTCTGTTTTACCAACTCTTGAAAATTCAAGAAGATCGAATATTATCTGCCGCATTCTTTTGGCACCATCAACGGCAAAATTGATATAGCTTTTAGCCTTGCTATCCAGCGTGTCTCCATATTTTTTTTCAAGCTGTGTAAGAAAGCTTGTTACCATACGCAGGGGTTCCTGCAAATCATGAGACGCTACATAAGCAAACTGCTCAAGCTCATTATTAGATATGGTGAGCTCGTCTGTTTTTTTATGCAGGCGTAAATTCATTTCCTGAACAAGTGAAGCAGACCGTTTAATTTCTGTAATATCTTTAGAATAGCAAGCTGCACCTGTTACTTTACCATTTGTATTTGCAATAGGTAAAAATGAAATAACACTGTACCATACATCGTTGAAGAAAGGATGAATAAACGCTTCCTCAACGCTAAATGTTTCGCCTGCTAATACTCTATTATACCGTTCTGTCCAGCTTGATAAGATGGCTTCACCAAAAACAGGTATAATTACTGGATCTCCTTCCTTTGTAGGTGTTCCTGTAAACATTTCAATGGCATCACTATATGCTTTGTTGGCAGTTATAATTTTGAGATTACTATCAATTGACCATATTCTGTCTTTAGTGGTGTTGATCAGGGAATCCAGATTTTGTTTGATTCTGATAATTTCATTCACATGCTCCTTTTGTTGTGTTACGTCCTGCATAGCGCCAATCATCCTTACGGGCTTCTGGTTCTCGTTCCGTATTACAATACCCTTGTCATAAACATAGGCAAATTGTCCATCGCCTCTCAGAAACCTGTATTCTTCTGCCCACGTGATTCCCTGCTGTTCGATGCAGTCATAAATACTTTTTCTTACACGCTTTTTATCTTCAGGGTGAATATGATTTATCCAAAAATAATGGTCAGTTTTAATTTCTGTCAGTTCATGTCCAAAAATGGTTTGAAAACCCTCTCCCCAATAAATAGCGTTCCCGATCAGGTCCCAATCCCAAATTGCCTCTGATGTTGCTTTTGTCACATACTCATAACGTTTATTGCTTTGCTTTACCTGTGCTAAAGCAAGGCTTTCTTCTGTTATGTCCACACACTCCACCATCATGCATTCCTTTTTCTCATAAATAAAAAGGTTGCCCGATGCTTCAACTTCTATTTTTGTTTTATCTTTCTTTTGATGGGTAAATACGCCAAAGAACTTACCTGTTTCTTTCGATTTAAATTTTCTGATTGCTTCAGTAAACACGGGTATCGCTTCATAGGGTCTAATATCTTTTTCCGTCATTTCAAGAAATTCCTCGCGGCAATAACCGTAATGTTCAACAGCAGCATTGTTTACATCAAGTATTTTATAACTTTCTAAATCATAAACCCATTTGGGTATGGAGCTTTGCAAAAAAAGGATGCGGTATTTTTCTTCAGAATTTTTTAGTATTTCCTGCGCCCTTTTGCGCTCTGTTATATCCCGTATAAAAATAAATATGCCATCATCAGAAGGGTAAACATGATTTTCATGCCACCGATCCAAGGCTTCAAAATGATCTATGTTCCATTTGTATTCCCGTTCCTTCATTACTTCGCAGAAGATCTTATAAGTTGCAGAACCAACCGCCTCAGGAAGTACACCCCAAATATTTTTTCCAATCAAAGCTTCCGGGCTGCGTTGGGTTAACGTGCCGGTGTGTTTATTTACATAAGTGCATATCCAGTTTTTATCCAAGGCTATAAAGGCATCTGTAATGCGTTCTAAAGTATCTTCCAGTGTGCTTTTAGTTTGCACCAATTCTGTAGTCTTTTTCTTAACATGCTGTTCCAGCTCAGTATTGGCTTTTAAAAGCTCCATAGCTGCTTTCTTCCTCGCAATTAAATCGAGTCTTATTTTTTGAAGTAGCACGCACAAAAGAATCACCACGCAAACAATAACCAATAATAATAACTTTTGCAGCTCTTCGAATTTATTGTCATTGTCTTGCCTTCTTTCCGATAACAGTATATTTTCGATGTTTTGTATTTTGACATCGTACTCCCTTATTTTTTCGGTGTAGGACTTGCCCTCGCCTTTTTCAATAAGCGCCATGGCAGGTTCTGCGCCATGGGCTATGCGTAATTCTGTCAACTGTTTTGAAAAAGCTATCCGTTTATTTAAATAAATTTCAATCGAATCCAGGTTTGTTTGCTGTTGTGGGTTATCGTTATTAAGTTTTTTCAACAGGTTAAATTCAGCATGTATCCCGTTTTCAGATTTTTTTAGTAATTCAAGAAAATCATTATTCCCTGTAAGAAGAAAACCCCTGGCGCTCGTTTCGTTATCTAAGGCAGATGAAAGTAGTCTTTGTGTGTGAATCAGCACCTCCTGTGTATGCGCAACCATCTTACCGGTTTCACTAACTTTCCCTGATTGAGAAATAGAAACAAATACTGTAAAAACAACAGAAAATAGCAGTAGTAGAATTACTGATATCAAAATTCTATCTGTGTTAAAAGATAACTTCAAAAGTTAGGGGGTTTTTATAGATAATAGATTTTGGTTAACCATTCATTTAAATGGCCATGTTAATTTACGACTTTTAGTTAATAACTCACCTTAATTGTTTTAATAAAATTATTGGATTGCTCATTTAGGCTTGAACCAAAAGATTACGAATGGGAAAATACTAAACAATCAGTAAAATGGAGCAAAGTTTAGCTCCTTGTTTAAAAGAATATGCATTTATAAATTTTAATTAATTTTTTATTAAGCGGTGATGCTGTCAGCCACATCTTTTGAATAATAGCCCAATAAAGTTCCTGAAAGTATAAGAGTGCGACGCAACAGGCGATGCTATGAAATACTTCTGTTTGGCTCATAAAAAAAGCATCTCTTAATTTAGAGATGCTTTCATTTTTAATAGTATTATTTTTTTATTTTGGATCCAGTGCCCTTCTTATTCTTTCTGCTACATCCTGCAAATGATACCTGCTTAGCTTATCTGTTGTGCCGGGAATGGCTGTAAGAATTTCGCTGCGCAAAGAAGTAAGATGCGCCCTTACAATAGAAGGTACATCGGTGTTTTTTATAGATGCCGTGCCAAATGGTGAAAATGAAAACGACAGCGTAACACCACCCGACGGTGCAGGATTAATAATGTTTATAAGTGTTTCTGCATAAGATTTTTGCAGGTTGCGCCTTAGGTTGTCTATGGGCTTTTTGGTAACCAGTTCGCTCCATACACCTTTCTTTGTATCGGTTAGCATTTCCTCAACTGAAAAAGTATTATCGGCACCAAAACGGTTGGCGGTTATGGCCAGGCGGTTCATACGGGTTGAGCTAATAAGACTGTTTAAAATATTGTTCTGAATACTGCCCACCATTTCCGCTGAAACAGGGTTACTGAATTTATTTAGTATATTTTTATCAAGCAGCCAGGTGGGCGTTTGAAACAGTTGTTTGTTTAAAAACGCTACAGCATCTTTTTGTAAATTTTTTGGCGTGGGCTCGTAAACGTCGCCGGTTTGTTCCACACTTTTTGGTGTTTCGTAGATACCGCCAATGTTTTTAAGTACATGCGCTGAATATCTGTTAAACTGTATTACCAGCTGCGTGTACATATTGTCGAGGTTTTCATATTTATCAGCTTCTTCTTTTGTCCAGCTGCTAAGGTTGGCCATAATGCGCTGCAGGTTTTTAATGCCGTATTCGCCTGCTTTCATATTGTTATCGCCGAGATCTTCTGTCTGAGAGCGGGGATCGAATGGATTTGTTTCGGTACCAAACCAGAGACGCGGATTCTTACCAAGGCTGTCAATGATCCATTGATTGGTAATTTTTTCATCGGCTTTTTGATCTGCGGTGTTGGTAGGAGTGTAGCCCCACTGAATAGCCCAAAGGTCGTATTCACCAATGCGGGGGAACAGGCCAACTTCGGAGATGTTATCTTCTGGCTGCGCTACATAGTTAAAACGTGCATAGTCCATAATCGAAGCTGTGTGGCCGTTTGCTTCAACCCATGCCTTGTTGCGCAGCAGTTCGACCGGTGTGCGGCTGCTGCTGCCCATATTGTGGCGAAGGCCAAGTGTATGGCCAACCTCATGGGACGAGACAAAACGAATTAACTGCCCCATCAATGAATCGTCGAATTTCATAGTTCTTGCTTTTGGATCAACGGCGGCAGTTTGAACAAAGTACCAGTCGTGCAGCAGCTGCATTACGTTGTGGTACCATCCAATATGACTCTCAAGAATTTCGCCGCTTCGCGGGTCGTGAATGTTAGGCCCGTAGGCGTTTTCAATATCCGAAGCAAAATAGCGCAATACAGAAAAGCGTGCATCTTCCAGGCTCATGGTACTATCGTTCTCGGGCCAGTCTTTTGCCATTATCGCATTCTTAAACCCTGCTTTTTCAAAAGCTTTTTCCCAATCGTTTACCCCGGCAATTAGATAGGGCCTCCACTGTTTTGGTGTGGCCGGATCAATATAATATATAATGGGTTTTTTGGGCTCAACCAAAACGCCGCGTTTAAATTTTTCGATGTCTTCGTCTTTTGGTTCAAGCCTCCATCTTGTAATAAAAATATCGTCCTGTACTTTTTGCTGATTATCTGCGAACACTGTATAGTTGTCTGCAAAAAAACCAACACGCGGATCGAAGGTCCTTTTTTTCATCGGCACTTCCGGAAGCAGGATAAACGACGTATTCATTTCAAATGTAACTGCGCCGGCGGCAGAAGCTGCTGGCAGGGTGACAGATGGAAATGAGGATGGCCCAAATCCTAAATTTGGGAATGAGTTGTAGGTTTTAACGGTTTTTACCTCAACGTTTATCGGGTAGCTGTTAATGCTTTTAATATAGCTTCTGTCGTTTGCAAGATTTGCAAGATTGAGGGATTTTTTACCAAATGGATCAATATTAATTATTTGGTTATCTCCGTTGAAAAAATCGGTTACCTCTATAATATTGCTGGTAGAGTCTTTACCAAATGCCTTAATATCGAAAGCTGCAGCAATAGGGTTTACATTAGAATTTGTAACGGCCTTGTAAATCTGGTTTGTTGAATCCGCAACGCTAATGGTTGTAATTACACGCAAAAAAATATTGTTATTGGGCCCTTTTTCCCACGCAATAGTTTGCTCATTGGCTTCTTCGCCACCATAAACGCTACCGCCGCCTGCAACTTTGCTAAAACGGGTGATGGCCATTATTTCCCTGCCCAAAATTGAATCAGCAATTTCCAGATACCATTTTTCTTCTACTTTGTGAATTGTAAATAAGCCCCGTTTGGTAATGGCTTTATCGGTAATAAGGTCCTCAAATTTTTTTGGAGCTTTTACGGGTTTAGGTGGGGCGGGGGCCGGAATAGAATCGGTTTTTAACGGAACAGCATTCCGGTCTTTCTTTTTTTGGGCTGATACGTTGACGGCAATAAGGAAAAGTAGTACTAACACATAAATTTTGTTCATAAAAATTATTGATTTTTCTCGTTAAGGAAATAAATGTACAGGAATATCATTTACTTCTCAAATCAGGTTGAGCGTTTGGGGTAAAAAATATTTTAACGGTAAAGAGCTTTTTGTTTTGGCTAAGAATGCCTTTACGGCAATCGCTTTTTTTTATGGTTGCCGGTAATGCCTGCTGTAATTTTAAAAATTTCTAAATTATTTTTTTTGAGCCGGGCTCCATTGCTTTATGAGGCGTTCGTTGCGTCGCACTCTTGTACTGTTAATTTTTATGCGGCAACTGTGGATTTGCTTTAAAATTATATTAGGCTTAAGCATTGGAAGATAAGAAGGTAGCTTGTAGCAGGGCCAACAATGCTGATTGTTACAGTTTGGTATGAGGAAACGAACAGCAAAGCCGAACAGTGATAAGAACGATGAAAGGATTGCGACGCAACAAAGATGCCATGAAAAAATTAGCTGGTACCTGCAATCACCTTTTGCGTTTGACACAATAACTCTAATAAGCGCATTATTTTTTTAATGAAATTTTAAAATTAAGGCTGTTTGCATGGAATAAAGTTTTTAAATTGTGTTCCCAATAAAATTTTATTGAAAGAAACTTGTTTTTTCAATTGAAATTTCATTAGAATTGTAGTTCCAAATTTTAAACAAGTTTTTAAAACCTAAAATCAATTGCGTCATGGCTGAAACAAAACCAACTGCAACCGCAGCAACTAAAAGCACGACTTCCGTACAACCTGTAAAAAAAGGAAATTCAATTTCTTGGCTGGCGCCATTAACCTGTGTTATTCTGGGCTATGTACTTTGGCGTTTTATAATTGGAGCCGATAGTAACTTTACCAAACCCGATCTTGCCGGTGGATTTTGGCCTGATCATCAGGGACCCAAAGGAAATATACCCCGTATGTATGAAGGTGGTATAATGGTTCCGATTCTTATTGCGTGTTTTTTAATAGTACTTACGTTTGTTATTGAAAGATTGCTCACTGTTGCAAAAGCTTCAGGTTCTGGAAGTATTGCGGAATTTATTCGTAAAGTACAATACCATCTTGCTAACAAAGATGTGGATAAGGCGATGGCAGAATGCGATAAACAAAAGGGTTCTGTTGGTAATGTAATGAAAGCAGGCCTTCGTAAATACAAGGAAATGATTACCAATGGCGAGTTGTCTACCGAACAAAAAGTATTGAATATTCAAAAGGAAGTTGAAGAAGCTACTGCACTTGAATTGCCCATGCTTGAAAAGAATCTGGTTTTTCTCTCAACTATTGCATCGGTTGCAACTTTAATGGGTTTGCTGGGTACTGTTATCGGTATGATCAAGTCATTCTCTGCATTGGGCGAAAGTGGCGGCGGCGAGGCTGCACAGAAACTATCTCAGGGTATTTCTGAAGCCCTTTATAATACCGCCCTCGGTATTGGTACTTCTGCGGTTGCTATTATTATGTACAACCTTTTTACCACAAAGATTGATTCTATTACCTATGGCATTGATGAGTCTGGTTTTACCTTAACGCAAAGCTTTGCCGCTAACTACAAATAAATGTTTGTGGAATACTGAGGTTTTTGCATCTATCTATTTGCAGTTAAAAATTATTAAATATGTCAAGACCGAAAATTGCCAGAAAAAGCACAACCATAGATATGACTGCTATGTGCGATGTAGCGTTTCTTCTTCTATCTTTCTTCATACTTACAACGAAGTTTAAGCCTTCGGAAGCTGTTCCGGTGGATACACCTAATTCGGTTTCTTCTAAAATAGCTCCTGAAAAAGATGTTGTAATGATATCTCTTAACAAAGATGGTCATGTTTACATCTCAACTGGCGACAGCAAAGAAGATAAGGATAATAAGAGGGAGATGATATCTACTATTAATACCTCAAAGAATCTGGGTCTTTCAGAAGCAGACATAAATGCGTTGGTTAAAGCTCCTTTTATCGGAGTACCTATCTCGCAGTTAAGTCAACAGGCTAAGTTACAAACAGAGCAGATGACTGCTCAAACTTTACCTGGCATACCGTGTGTAGACAGTGCAAACAATGAAATGGTTGATTGGATGCTTGCTGTAAGAACTGTTTATGAAGGCCAGCATGAACCGAATATTCTTCTTAAAGGTGATAATGTATCGAAATACACATCGTTTAAAAATATCATATTCGCTTTTAAAAAGAACCGGTTTTTTAAATTTCAAATGGTAACCAATCCCGAGAGTGTACCTCAGGGTTCGGATCTTTGGAAGCAGGCTACCAGTGGGAAGAAAACTGAATAACATTTGCTGAAATACATTATTAAAATTTAAATTTTTGTACCATGGCAGAAATGGATACCTCGGGTGGAGGTAAACACAAGAAAGGACCGGGAGTCAAGAAAGGAAAAAAAATGTCTACCAGAGTGGATCTTACACCAATGGTTGATCTGGGATTCCTTCTCATTACTTTCTTTATCTTCACCACTACTATGAGCCAGCCAACAGCAATGAAGCTGTTTTTGCCGGATGATACAGCTAAGCCGGAGGAGCAGAATAAGGCTAAAGAATCTGGTGCTCTTACGATACTTTTAGGTAAAGACAATAATGTATTTTATTATGAAGGGATATTGAAAGCCGACGCTTCGGGCACCAATTTCAAATCCTCTAATTTTAAGGAAATACGTGATGTGCTTATTCAAAAAAAGCAGAGTACGGATACTGCGGACCTTGTGGTTGTAATTAAACCAAATGATGAAAGTACTTATAAAAACGTGGTAGATATTCTTGATGAAATGTCAATAAATTTAATAAAGCGTTATGCTTTGGTTGATATTTCGCCGGATGAAGAGCAACTGATAAAAATTACAGAAGGAAGTGCACCTTCCGGAGGTAAATAATTATTTATAGAATTTCCGGACTTTGAAATTAATTAAAAATAATTCCTGAACAATGGATATCAATAAAATTTTAACCGCAGATGTCCTCGACCTTATCTTCGAGGGCAGGAACAAAGAGTACGGAGCCTATGAGCTTCGTAAAACTTATCCAAAGCGAATTATAACCGCTATTCTTTCAATGCTGAGTGTTTGTCTTCTTATCGTTTTGGGTACCGCATTAGCGAATTTTGTTGGTCCAACAAAGAAGACTCAACTGCTTGTGCAGGATGTGCAGCTCTCTGATGTAAAAAAGGAGGAAAAGAGGCCGGAACCTCCTCCGCCACCACCTCCAAAACAGGAGCCACCAAAGGTTGAAATTACCAAATTTACGCCTCCTAAAATTGTAAAAGATGAGGAAGTAAAACCTGATGAAAAGCCGCCTGAACAGGAAAAACTGGAGGATACCAAAATTGGAACGATTAACCAGGAAGGTGAAAAAACCGATGTTGTTGCGCCACCCGTTGAGCAAAGTACCGGTCAGGTTGAAGCACCAAAGGCGAAGGAAGAAGATTATGATAAAGAGTTTAAAACCGTTCAGATAGAAGCTAAGTTTCCAGGGGGTGCTGGTGCATGGACAAAATATTTGGAAAGAAATCTAAATAGCAATGTACCTGTAGATAATGGAGCGCCTCCAACCAGATATACAGTTGTCGTGTCATTTCTTGTGGATAAAAATGGAAATATTTCTGAAGTGAAGGCTGAAAATGATCCTGGATATGGTACTTCTGAAGAAGCTGTTCGCGTTATCAAGAAAGGTCCGGCTTGGACGCCAGCTGTTCAAAATGGAAGAAATGTAATTTACCGTCAACGTCAAAGTATTACTTTCCAGGTTGATGAAGGGTAAGTAAAGTCATTTGTAATACAATAAAAAAGCAGCCGTTAAAAAGCTGCTTTTTTTATATCAATTCAATAATTTTATAAGAAATTTCACCCTGCGTTGATAATCTCAGTAAAAGCGTCAGGATTCAATAAAGCTGATATCATATTTCTCTAATTCTTTAAGTATAGGTTCATATATCGTAGCTAAAAGGGGAATTTGCAGACCCCGTTCAGTAATGACTCCTTCCAGGATACATTTTGCTGCTATTCCAAGCGGTAATCCAACTGTTTTTGCCATCGCTGTTTTAATGCTGTCAACACCTTTAACTACAAGCGAACTTTTCAACTTCAGCAGCTCATTTTCCTTTTTATATTCAATTTCGTGCATCATGACAATCATATCCTTGTCATCCGATTTTAATGCTAATTTTTTTTCAAGAATAAATTGAAGTACATCAGCGGCACTACATAAACCCATATTTATAAGTGTGGCATCATTAAGTCCCAAAAATAATAATTGATTAATGCTTTGGCTTGTTTCATTAATTTTATAAGTAATCAAATCATCGGGTTTATTTATCCCCTCCGGGATTGCGAATCCTGCTAGTTCAATCGGTAATATGCTGTTCGCAGAGTCTTTTTCTTCTTTTAAGGTTGTAAAGTTTAAGTGATTCTGGCAAAAGCTGGCAAACCAATTGCTAAAACCAATATTTTCAAAATGCTGCTTAAAGAAATTCCCAACAGACATTCCATCTGTTTCATATTTCTTCTCTTCGTCAGTGAGTTGAAGATCTATAATGGTTTTCCAGCCGCTGCAAAATTCAGGATGGCGCAGTGTAGTTCTGATAAAAGTATGCGCATTATCAAGGCCGTATAGCGAAATATAACCAAGCGAATCCCTATTCGGGTAGTATGCAAAAGTGCTACATTCAGGCACTTCAACTGTTCTGTTGGAATCAAATAGTTCTTTATATAATAGCCGTATTTCATTGCCATTCTCTTTGTACAATGCGCCTGCCTTGCCCGCCAATATGATGTTCCTCGGATTCCAGCTAATTTTATAATGCCATGGATTGTCATCGCTTTGAGGAGAGATTAATCCCCCACAATGTGATTTGAAGGAAGTAACCTTGCCCCCATCTTCTTTAATTCTGTTAAATAATTTCATAGCACTCATGTGATCAATACCAGGGTCAAGGCCCATTTCACAAAGAAATAGCAGATTTCGATCTCTAATTTCCGAAGCCCTTGCCTTAATGTCATCACTCACATAAGATGCCGTAAGCAGGTGTTTATTAAGTTCAATACAATCAAAAGCAATCAAGTCATGAAAAGAATGCGGCATCATGGATATTACAACATCGGCTTCCCCTATCAACGCCATTCTTTGCTCCTTGTTTTTAATATCAATCTGTTTGGCAACTACTAAAGGGTTTACCTCACCAATCTTAGTATTTACAGTTTCTAAATCATAATCAGCAATGGTTACTTTCCAACCTTTCTCCGTTGCAATTTGCTTAAGATAATCAATAAGAACTGTAGCTGATTTTCCAGCACCAAACAGTAGAATATGTTTTAAGTACCCCATATAAAAGAGAATTTTTAACAAATATGATATTAATAGTTTAATGTACCATTCAGTTGTATTCCATGGTATCATCGTTGCGTCGCACTCTTGTACTTTCACCAATTAATTGAGCAAATTGCAATTGCTTTATTAATATCTGGTCTTACCAACTGTAAAACGAAGTTAACCGTACGAAATCATTTATCAAATTAGTCAGCAATTAGATATAGCTTTTTTGTTTCCGCAGATATCATGGAAACTTTGTAATTTATTTTGGCCGCTTTGGAATATTCAGGTGCATCTATGGTAACATTTTGGCCCGCATTGATATTTCTTACATAAACAGTCTCACCCTTTTCATAATTTCCATTGTTATCATAGTACTGCAAGTCTATCATAACAAGATCAATTTTAATTTCACTTATATTTTGAACAGTGTAACGTACCCCGGTTGCCACTGTTTGATAAGGTGTGTATGATTTTACTGATATATAATCTTGTATTTCAGGCTCTCTTTCTGAAGGGCGGAAAATCGAAACAACCTCATCACTTTGCTGCGCGGGTAGTGCAGCTGAATTTTGCGTAGCTTTATTGTGTATTGGTGTTATAAAATTATCAGTTGTTTTAACCAAACCGGCATCTCCGTTTTTTTCAATAATCGAAGATTTTTTTTGATTTACAAGTGATGTGTTATCGTTACCCCCCCGGCCAGTTGACATTTTAATTTTTCTTCCGGTTGCCGTGCCGCCAACTTGTTCATTTTGAAGAGCGGGAACATAAACCGTTTCATTTTTTTTGGTAGCCTTATTTTCGGCAATTTCGTCACGTGAAACAGCTGTGGTATTTAATTTTATGTCTTCTGCTGCCGGATTGGTTTCTTTGTAATCTGATGATTGAATATCAGCAGTTTTGATTGGTAACTCTTGACCATTGTCACTTTTTAAAGATTCAGTTTTAGCTGAGCTACTCCCGCTCCATTTGATACCCATCCAAATTCCTGTCACTAATATGCAGGCAATTAGCATTGCAGCTACCCAATAGTTATTGTTTTTATTATTGGCCGGTTTATTTTTTGTGCTTAATACATTCTCAATATATCGCTCTTTAATCTCATCGAGAGATTGTGCATATTTTATTTCCAGAGGTGGCGTATTATTCGATTTGTTGTTATTTTGCGGACTGCCAGCAACAGCTTTTTTTTCCTGCTCCCAGTCCAGCCACATATCTTTCCACTCCGGTGTTGTTATTTGTTCAGTTTGTGGGCTTCGGAGAATATTTTTAGCAACGGGCTTATGCTCACCAGTTGCTTCTATTTTTTTGCAATCAGCTTTTATTTTTATTCTGGGCTTTGGCTGTAGGGCCGGGATAATATTTATTTCAGGTCCCTGAATACTAGCAGTTTCATTTTTTTGTGGGTTTAATGATCCCGGTTTTTTATAAAAACGATCAAAAGGCTGGTCTTCTAAAACCGGCGCATAAGGCTTAAACTCCGGTAGTTCGCCAGGATAACGCCATGCTGCACTTTTTCCCTCGGCCCAAATGAGATCATATTTTTTGAAACCTGACTTAATAAGCTCATCTGCTGTATAAGGGCCTGTCTCTTTGTTGTTTCTAAGTAAGCGGTACTGTCCCATAAATGTGTATTGGGTAACGTATAATGCTAAATTCATTCCATTTATTGTAAAGGAATAGTTATTTAAAATTCAAAATACGTACCAGAAACAGCAGGCTATCAGAAAATAATAGCAACCTCAATTATAGGGCTCATTTCTGAGGATTAAGTTGCAATTCATGATTTAATCTGCCTGACGGTACATTAAGCATAAACCCAGGAACAGTTTCAGGTATTTTTTTTTACAAAATTTCTTTACACGGCCAACTACACGCCAACTTGTTCAATAGAAAAGCGAAGTACAAGAGTGCGACGCAACAAAAGTTCAATGCATAGTCTGAAGCCGGGTAAAAAATGCATTTGCCCTTGTGGATAAAAGAGTGTAAAAAACAAAGGATTTTTGCTGTATTTCGTGGGTAAAAAGTTAGTTTTGCCACCCTGATAAAAAGAGTAAAAGGAGCATTTCAAAAGTATGGAAGAGAATTTACTGCCGGAAGAAACAACGGACAATGACCGTATAATACAGGTAAATATTGAGGAGCAGATGAAAACTGCTTATATTGATTACTCAATGAGTGTGATTGTTGGGCGTGCATTGCCTGATGTTAGGGATGGTTTTAAGCCTGTTCACAGGCGAGTGCTTTTTGGGATGAGAGAATTGGCGAACTATAGCAACCGGCCTTATAAAAAATCTGCGCGTATTGTGGGTGAAGTAATGGGTAAATACCATCCACATGGTGATAAATCGATTTACGATACCCTTGTGCGTATGGCACAGGACTGGAGTATGCGCTATAAAATGGTTGATGGCCAGGGTAATTTTGGAAATCAGGATGGTGATGAGCCTGCGGCAATGCGTTATACGGAGGTTCGTCTTCAGAAGCTTGCTGAGAGCATGCTGGAGGATATCGATAAAGATACTGTTGATTTTCAGCTAAATTTTGACGATTCGCTTGAGGAGCCAACGGTGCTGCCAACACGTATACCTCAATTGCTTGTTAATGGAAGCAGCGGTATTGCGGTGGGTATGGCTACCAACATGATGCCCCACAACTTAAGTGAAGTAATCAACGGTTGCATTGCTTATATTGAAGATAAATCTATAACAGTTGAAGATCTTATTAAATATGTAAAAGCACCTGATTTCCCAACCGGTGGAATTATTTTTGGAATGGAGGGAGTTAGGCAGGGGCTATTGACCGGCAGAGGGAGAGTAGTGATACGCGGTAAATGCCATGTTGATACAAAACCAAGCGGACGAGAGCAGATTGTTATTACTGCGGTTCCATACCAGGTTAACCGTGATATGCTTACCGACCGAATTGGACAATTGGTAAATGAGAAAGTGATTGAAGGCATTGCGCACGTAAACAATGAAAGTAATCAGCGGGAAGGAACGCGTATTGTAATTGATTTAAAAAGAGATGTTGTAGCCAATGTATTAATCAATCAGTTATATAAGTATACTGAGTTACAAACAAGTTTTGGGATTAACAATGTGGCACTGGTGAAAGGCAGGCCCAAAATACTGAATTTGAGAGATTTGATAAGTGAATTTGTTGAATTCAGAATGGATGTTATTACCCGCCGGACACTTTTTGATCTTAAAAAGGCAAAAGAAAAGGCGCATATTTTGCAAGGCTATCTTATTGCCTTAGATCATTTGGATGAAGTAATAAGGTTGATCAGAAATTCGGCAACACCAGATATTGCGAAAGTAAACTTGATTAATGCTGATTGGGGTTTAGACGAGCTTCAGGCTAAAGCAATACTGGAATTAAGGCTTCAGCGTCTTACAGGAATGGAGAGGGATAAAATTAAGGAGGAATATGATGAGTTGATGAAGTTAATAATGCATTTGGAGGAATTATTAAGCAGCGAACCTCTGCGTTACGAACTGATAAAAAAGGAATTGTTAGACATAAAGGAAAAATTTGGAGATGAAAGGAAGACGGAGATTCAATATCTGGCTAATGAAATGAAAATTGAAGATCTAATTGAACAAGAGGATGTTATAATTACTATCTCTCATTTAGGTTATATTAAAAGAACATCTGCTACTGAATATAGGCAACAACGAAGGGGCGGCCGTGGAGCAATTGGAAGTAAAACAAGAGAAGAAGATTATGTGGAACATTTATTTGTAGCGTCCACTCATGATACGATGATGTTTTTTACCCAAAAGGGCAGGTGTTACTGGTTAAAAGTTTATGAAATTCCAGAAGGTGAAAAGCAGGGTAAGGGAAGAGCTATCCAAAACCTTATTCAAATTCCTCAGGATGATAAAGTAAGGGCAATACTTGACGTTAAAAAGCTCGACGACAGTGAGTTTATTAATTCGCATTACATCATACTTTGTACTAAAAGGGGTATCATTAAAAAAACTTTGCTGGAAGACTTTAGCAGACCCAGGGTTAACGGTGTTAATGCGATCAATATAAATGAAGGCGACGAATTGCTTGAGGCAAGGATGACAGATGGTAAATGTGAAATAATGATGGCCATAAAAAGTGGTAGAGCAATTCGTTTTCCTGAAAACAAAGTAAGGCCTACCGGTAGGGGCGCTATTGGCGTATTTGGGATAGAAGTAGATAATGAAAATGATGAAGTAATTGGCATGATATGTGTCAATAAGGTTGACATTGAAAAAACTGTCCTTGTTGTTAGTGAAAAGGGTTTTGGTAAACGTACTTCCGTTGAAGAATACAGAATTACGAATCGTGGGGGCAAGGGTGTTAAAACAATAAATGTTACTGAAAAAACAGGTAAGCTTATTGGTATGCTTGAAGTTTCTGGAAAAGAAGATCTCATAATTACCTGTAAATCAGGGATTACGTTACGAACAGCAATTTCAAGTATTAAAGAAGCAGGAAGAGCAACGCAGGGGGTGACACTTATAAGATTGGATGAAGGTGATGAAATTGCCGCCATTTCAAAAATTGAGGAACATGAAGAAGTTTTGAAAGAGGATGAGGTTGCAGAACCTGATCAAAATCAGCTAAATGATAATAAAGAGACTCCTGAAAACGAACCAGGAATATCAAATAATCCACAATAAATTGTTCATTATGAAAAGAGTAGTATTATCTATTTTGCTTGCTTTTTCGGCTTTATTAGCTGTAGCTCAGAATTATAACAATATCACGTTGTTATATACTACCGGCAAATTTGAAGATGCCAGGAAAGAAATTGATAAAATTTCAAACGACCCAAAAACAAAAGACAAACCCGAAACCTATATTTGGAAACTTAATGTATTAAGTGAATTGTATGCTGATAGTTTACTGAAAACCAAGTATCCCACTGCTGCACAAGAAGCTTTGGAAACGCTGGACTTATATGTTGCAAAAGAGCCAAACCTTAAAGATTTAAAGGATAACGGAATGCGGGGAGTTAGCCTTTTATATGGCCAAAGTTTTAATAACGGGAGAATAGCTTTTCAAAATAAAGACTGGGAAAATTCTTTCAACAGTTTTAACTTATGCAGGAAAGTAAGTGAGTTTATAGGGAAAAACGGATTAAATACCAATGGTAAATACACAATTGATACTACCGTAGTTCTTTACAATGCCTATGCTGCACAAAATGCAGGAAAATCAGCTGAAGCTGCAATGCTCTATAAGTCCCTTGCTGACTGGAAAATTGCCGACAAAGATTTTGAAGACAGCTATAAGTTTATTTTAGATTATGATATTAAACAAAAAGACGAAGCCAGCTTTAAGAAATATCTTGCATTTGCAAAAGCCGGGTTCCCTGAAGATGCTGCACTTTGGAGCCAGTTTGAAATGGCTTACATGACAACAAATTCAAGCCTTTTAGATATTGTAAAGAAATTTAGAGCAGATGATGCTGCAGGCACATTAAAAGAGGATGATTATATTGGCTACGCCGAGTCGTTCGCGTCTCCCGAAAAAGACCAGCTGGCACAACTCGACAGCGCACAGCAGGACGAACTTAAACAGGCGGCTGCAAATGCGTTCGAAAAAGCATTTAACCTAAATAACAATGGACTCTATGCGTTTAATGCCGGTGTGTTGTATTACAGCATATTTGGGGCTTTGGATGACAGATATTATGGATTACGTGGCGAATCAGCAGACCTGAAAGTAAAACGTGATGCAGTTGTGAAAGACCAGCAGGAAGTTGGTTCGAAAGCGATTAACTGGCTTGAGAAAGCTTATAATATTTTAAAAGCAAAAGAGCAGCGCGAAAGAGCAGAAAGCTCAAGTTTGAACCGCGCGGTTGATTACCTTGCAAACCTTTATGTTTGGAAAAGAGACAAAAGCCGTGGTACAAATGCTAAAGATTATGACGCCTTCGATGTAAAATACAAACAGTTTGATGCGGAGCACGATAAGTATAAACAATAGGCATATCATTTATATCGGCGGTATTTAATTTTCAAAAATGGTTTAAGATCATACATGGTCTTAAACCATTTTATTTTTTGGTATAAACCAGTCAGTATTTTGGCGTCAGGCTTTGGTACATTTGTTGTCTTTTATTGCTGTTTCACCCACCAAGGCGCATCTGTTTCAAGGTAAGGAATACATTTATTGACCCAACAGTATTGCTACTATTGAGTGTCCGTTGCAGCTTGCCCCGCCAAGGCGCATATGCGTCAAGGTAAGCAATACATTTATTGACCCAACAGCATTGCTACTTTTGAGTTTCCGTTGCGTCGCACTCTTGTACTTTTGGTTCTCTATTCGACTTTCAGGACTCAGTTGCTTTTTTGTCCTTGCAAATGAAAGCGAAGATTATTCGGCAACGCATTAATATTTAAAGCTATTTACTAAATCCTCATTGCAAGACAACCTAAAACCATTACAGGTAAAGACTTTCAGCGATTTTTATCTAAAATTAGCTTGACGCATACGCGCCACGGCGGTAGTTGCACGCTGGTACTTTTGGTCCTCTATGCCATTCTCCGGACTCAGCCGCTTGTCTCTACGCGATTTAAAGGGGAGATTATCCGGCAACGCATTTATCTGTACAACTTTTACCAAATACTTACAGCATGAAAACCTAAAGCCATTACTGGTGAACAATTTCCGTGATTTTTATTAAAAATTAGCTTGCGCATTTGCGCCGGGGTGGTTGTTGCACGCTTGTTCTAAACAGTGCATTGCAGGTAATGGAATAGTGCCGAAACTTTCGATTATTAACAAAATGCGCATTTAGAATTTATGGTTCAGCGGTTTATTTAGAGTTTTGCACATGATCATAAAAGAACAGAAAGTACAAGTGAGTGACACAACAGGCGATGCCATGAAATACAAATGCCTGAAACATAACTGTATTTTTCTTCAGGATTTATTGAATATTTTACCTGCTTATTAAGTTAGCGACAAGGTTGCTGGGCGTTAAAGGTTTTATTATTATTTCTCTATATTCGTGCTTTAAACCAGTACACGGTGATCGATAAGCTTTTTTTTTGTATAAAGGCAGTAAAAAGCCTGTCTCCTTTTTTCTTATTACCATTGTTAATTTCATCCTGCTATAGTTCAAAAAACGTTGCATATTTTCAGGATTTGTCCGATACTTCTAAAGTGTACTCCCAGTTCATGAAGGAAAGCTACGAAGTGCAAATTCAGCCAGACGATATAATAGAGATTATTGTAAGCAGCATTAATCCTGAAGCAACGGCTCCCTTTAACCAGGGCAATACTACGCCGGTTGTGCCCGGGGTTAGTTCATCTAATATAAATGCACTGGTTACAACCGATAACAGAAATACAGGCGCTGCCGGCTATCTTGTTAGTAAAGAGGGGATGATTCATTTTCCTGTATTGGGTAAGATGAAAGTAGTGGGTTTAACCATGAGCAGGTTGAAGGATAGTTTAACACTGATGCTGGATCCCTATCTTAAAAATCCAATAGTAAACGCCCGGCTGCTGAATTATAAAATTACCGTGTTAGGGGAAGTTGCCAGGCCTTCCAGCTACACATTGCAGAGCGAAAGGGTTTCGGTGGTGGATGCCATTGGTTTGGCAGGTGATCTTACGATATACGGGCAGCGGGAAAATGTATTATTGATAAGAGAAGAAAATGGTGAGCGAAAATTTATTAGGATGAACCTGAAGTCTTCCGCTATTTTTCAGTCACCTTATTACTACCTTAAACAGAACGATGTTCTTTACGTAGAGCCCAATAAATCTAAAGTAGTTGCGGCAGATGCAACTACTTTAAGGTATCTGGCTATCATTACCACACTTTCTACATTAGCATTGGTGATCACCAATATTGTAAGATAATTCACAAGATAAATGACTGATAATAGCCGCCAAAGCAACGATTTGAAAAAAGCTCTTGCAGAAGATGAATACAGTCTTCAGGAGATAATTTTTAAATACCTGCGCTATTGGTATTGGTTTGTTTTTGCCGCTGCTCTTTTTTTGTTTGGTGGCTACTTGTACCTGAGATATACAACGCCTGTATATAAGGTAAGTTCAAAAATTTTAATTAAAAATGATAAGGGTGGCAGCGGTATATCGCAACAGGATATTTTAAGTGAAGTGGACATTTTTAATACCAAAAATAATGTTGATGATGAGGCTGAAGTGCTGAAGACACGTTACCTGATGCGAAAAGTAGTAGATGAACTTCATCTGAACCTGAATTATTTTGCAATTGGTAATATAAAATCAACCGAGTTGTATAATAATTGTCCCTTTTATGTAAACGTAATTTCTTTGGAAGACAGCATACCTGTTCAGCAATTTCGTCTCCACTTTAGTGATAAAGGCATACATGTTGAAAATGACAGCCTTAAAACCGATGTTCATTTTTATGATACCATTAGAACACCTGATTTAATATTTACGCTTGCCCCGCGTAGTGATATTGAATTTAAAAATGAAGAATATTTATTTACCGCAGCTACTGCTGAAACGGTAACCGAAAATTACCTCAATAATGTTTCCGTTGAAATTATTAATAAACAAACCAATGTAATTCAAACCAGCCTCAATGTAACGGTTCCTAAAAAGGGAGAAGATATCCTGAACAAACTGTACGAAGTTTACACACGCATTAACCAGGAAGATAAAAACCGGATAGCAGATAGCACCATTAGTTTTATCGACGGCCGCCTTGCAATTGTTGCCAGTGAATTAAACGGGGTGGAAAAAAATATTGAACAGTTTAAGAGGGATAATCAGCTTTCTACTGATATACAAAATCAGGCGCAGCTTGCTGTTAGCAACTCCAGTGATGTGCAAAAAGAACTGATGCAGCAGCAAGTGCAGATAAGTATTCTCGAATCAATTGAAAACCATTTAAAAAGTAACTCCATACGGGTGGTACCCGGTGCGTCTGCTATTACCGATCCAACCTATATTTCCACCGTAGAAAAATACAATACCCTTGTACTGGAACGGGACAGGCAACTGGAAACTACCAAAGAAGATAACCCGCTCATTAAAAATTTAAACAGTCAGATTGCCAATGTAAAAAATGACCTGCTGATAAGCTTGGTAAACATAAAGAAAGGTCTGAATATCGGTAAAAATGAACTCGAGATCAGGAACAACCAGTTCTTAGGACAAATTAGAAACGCCCCTTCTAAAGAAAGAGCCTTCCTGGATATCAGCCGCCAGCAGGATGTAAAGCAACAGCTCTATTTATACCTTTTGCAAAAAAGAGAAGAAACCGCTATTTCAAAATCGGGCACACTCGCCAACTCGAGATTTATTGATCCTGCCAAAAGTCAGCAAGCTCCGTTCACCCCTAACAAATCCTACATTTATCTGTATGCATTACTGGCGGGTTTACTAATTCCTGCCGGTATTATATTCTTAAAAGATATACTAAACAATAAAGTGGTAAATCACCGCGATATCGCCAACGGTACCAAAGTTCCCCTCTTGGGCGATATTGGCCATAACAATACTACTGAGGCAATTGTAGCAAAGCAGGATTCAAGAACCGCCATCAGCGAGCAGTTCAGGGCTATACGAACCAATTTGCAATTTATATTAAAAGGAAAACAGCACCAGGTAATATTGTTCACTTCAAGTATGAGCGGCGAAGGGAAATCTTTTTTATCAATAAACCTCGCACTTTCATTAGCCATCTCCGGTAAAAAAGTGGTAGTGGTAGAACTGGATTTAAGAAAACCAAAGGTTTCGAAAACGTTGGGGGTAAGCGGCGAAAATGGCTTTACCAATTACATGATAGATCAGCTAAAAGCAGCGCAATTACCCAAACAAACAACCCAGCATCCAAACTTATTTATCATTTCTTCCGGGCCTATTCCACCTAATCCTGCCGAATTATTGCTGCAGGATAAAGTGCAGGATCTTTTCGATTATTTAAAAAAGGAGTTCGAATATATTATTGTAGATACGCCGCCCGTTGGCCTGGTTACCGATGGTTTACTTTTGGCTAAATATGCAGACGCAACCATTTATATCATACGCCAGAACTTTACCTATAAACAACAGTTGAATATTATAAACGACCTGCACGTTAATGAAAAGGTTTCAAATATATCTATCCTTTTCAACGATGTAAAACTTAAGGGCGGCTATGGTTACAGCTACGGCTATGGTTACAGTTATGGGCAAAATACCAAAGGCTATTACCTGCAGGAAAATGAAAAAAAGTCTTTTTTTAAAGGCCGGAAAAAGGAAACAGATTAATGCTTTTAGCTAATCAAAAAAAAATCGCTCCTGCTTGTTTTATATAGGGGGATTTTATGGCCCGGCATTTGTCCGTTACCGATCTTTACTTGCAGCTTGCCCCGCCCTCGGCGGGGGTCGCAAGCTTGTACTGTATCGCATTGTTGGGTTTCAGCAGCAAAGTCTTCGCTTTTCACAACAGGCAGCAGGTTTACACACACAATCACCTATTAGGTTGCTTTACTAAATTTGATTGCAGACCGCCAACTAAAAAACAGTAAAGTAATGCTTAATGAGTTGTTATTGGCATTTTTTCATTCGCGAATGCTACGTTGCTTTGCGACGCGCCTGATAAGGGCAGAGAAGTGTTGCCAGTAAAAAAAATAGCCTGGTGCTTTCATTAATGAATATGGATCAATTCAAAAATATCAAAATATGAACTACCTAAAACCACTCGTAATAGCCGAAATTGGATGTAACCACATGGGGCAAATGAGCATAGCGAAGGACCTTGTTAAGCTTGCCAAAGAATGCGGCGCTGATGTTGCCAAATTTCAAAAAAGAAATAATAAAGAATTGCTTACCCCTGAGCAATATCATTCGCCACACCCCAATAGCTGGAACGCCTACGGGCCAAGCTACGGCGAACACCGGGAGTTCCTCGAGTTTACAGTCACCCAACACCAGGAACTAAAAGAATATGCCGAAAATATTGGTATAAGTTATTCCACTTCTGTTTGGGATTCAACTTCTGCAAAGGAAATAATTGCACTGGATCCTCTGCTTATTAAAATACCATCTGCCTGTAACAATCATTTTGAAATGCTTAAATTATTGCGGGATGATTACAAAGGCGAAGTGCATGTTTCTACAGGCATGACTACCAAAGACGAAATAGAAACCATTGTGGCATTCTTTGAAGAAGCCGGCCAGGCAAAAGAAAGGTTGGTGGTGTATAGCTGCACATCTGGTTATCCTGTTCCCTTTCCCGATGTATGCCTGCTGGAGATTAACCTTTTAAAAGAAATATATGGTAAAAGGGTAAAAAATATTGGTTTCTCCGGCCATCACCTCGGCATCGCCATTGATATTGCCGCCTATACCCTCGGAGCGGTCTGGATAGAAAGGCATTTTACCAAAGACAGAACATGGAAAGGAACCGACCATGCTGCTTCTCTGGAAACACCCGGGCTGCAAAAGCTGGTACGTGATCTTCAACATACCTATGAAGCACTTCACTATAAAACGACCGATATTCTCGATATAGAAAAAGTACAGAGAGAAAAGTTGAAATACCGTCAAACTACGCAAAGTTGAAAATATTAGCAATCATTCCGGCAAGAGGGGGAAGCAAAGGATTAAAAAATAAAAACATTCTTCCACTGCTTGGCCACCCGTTAATCGCCTACAGTATTAAGGCCGGCCTCGATGCCGGGAATATTAACAGGGTAATTGTTTCAACAGATTCGGTAGAAATTGCCTCCGTTGCACAACGGTATGGCGCTGAAGTACCTTTTTTAAGGCCAGCCCGGTTTGCACAGGATAGGAGCACAGATATGGAAGTGTTTATACATGCACTCGATTGGCTGGAACAAAACGAAAATTATGTGCCAGATATAGTCGTTCAGTTAAGGCCAACTTCGCCGGTACGGTTTGCACCGGAAATAGACTTATGTATTGATAAATTGATCAACTCAAATGCAGACAGCCTGCGCATCGTAACCCCGGCACCCTGCACGCCTTACAAAATGTGGAGCATCAATGAGAACAACGGTATGATGGAACCCATACTCAAACTTAATAATATAAGCGAGCCGTTTAATGAGCCGCGACAAAAATTGCCCAAAGTTTACTGGCAGGTTGGTACCTTAGATGTTATTAAAACAGCAACTATTACAGAAAAGAAATCCTTATCGGGAGAAATGATTTTATCGCATATCATTTCCAATGAGCTGAGTGTTGATATAGACGATCTCACGGGCTTCAAAAAAGCAGAAGAGGTTATACTAAATAACAATTGTGTAAAATTTGACTCATAAAAACAACATACCATTGCTCGTTGCCGGTGCCGGCTCTATCGGCGAAAGGCATATATCCATTTTGCAGCAAATTGGCTACAGTAATATTTATGTTTACCGGCAAAGAAACCTGCCGTTGAGAACGATTGATTCCGGCACCGTAAACATTTTTACTGACTGGAATCAGGTAAAAGACATAAAACCCTTCGCTGCATTTATTTGTACACCCACTTCCCAACATTTACGGCAGGCTATAGATTGTGCAGCGCTCGGCATACATTTACTGGTGGAGAAACCTTTGGCAGCAGACATTTCAGGGTTTGAGGAACTGAAAAATGCAGCAAAAGAAAACAATGTATATCTGCAAGTTGCCTACATGCTGCGCTTCCACCCGCTTATGCAGCAACTAAAGCAGCTAATAGAAAATAATGAGTTCGGAAATCTTTTAAGCTTTCAAACCTATTGGGGTGAGTACCTTCCTGACTGGCATCCCTGGGAAGACTACCGCAACTCCTATGCAGCCAGAAAAGAGCTGGGTGGCGGTGTGGCATTAACACTTAGCCACGATATCGATTTGGTAACCTGGCTCTGCAATAGTAAGCTCGATCATTTCTCCACCATAAAAAATTACCGCTCCGCACTTGAAATAAGTGTAGAGGCGGGCGCCGATATTAGCCTTCAGTTTGCTAATGGCATAACCGGGCACTGTCATCTAAATTACTTCGAAAAAATTCCCAAACGTTCTTACCGGTTTGTGTTTGAAGAGGGCACGGTTGAAACAGATTACTATAAAACTGAAATGACTATTTCCACCCGCACTACAACAAATACGGTAAAAGCAGAAAGTTTTGAACGAAATAATATGTTCGAAGCGCAGTGCAGGTTTTTTATGAACAAGGCGGGCAATTTCAATGTATCAGAAAGTCTGCAGCAGATAGCAGAATCTGAACAGATAATAAAAATTTGCGCAGCATAAACACAGAAAAAAATGAACGCAATAAACATAAAAGATAAAGTAATTTTTGTAACCGGTGCCTTTGGCTTAATAGGCAAAGAAATTTGTAAATCATTTTTGGCGCAGGATGCAAAACTGGTATTGGCTGATATCAATACTAAATTGCAACCGGAAATTCAGGAAGAATTTTCAAAGTTATCAGGCCAAGAAAACTTCCTGGTTGTACAACTCGATATAACCAGCGAAGCAAGTTGCGAACAGGCTGTAATGGCCTGCACCGCAAAGTTTGGCAGGCTCGATGTGCTGATAAACAATGCGGCCATCGATGCAAAATTCGATAAGGAAGGTTCTGCCAAAGTAAACCAAAGCAGGTTCGAGAATTATCCTGTAGATCTTTTACGCAGGTCGGTAGAAGTAAATCTCACCGGCACCGTTATTATCACACAGGTTGCCTGCAGGCAGATGCTCGCCCAGGGTTATGGAAATATCATCAATGTGGCCTCCACTTATTCTGTAGTTGCCCCCAACCAAAACCTGTACGATTTTGGTGAAGGCATCAAAAATTTTAAGCCCATAGATTATATCGCCAGCAAGTCATTTATTCCAAATTTTACAAGGTATATCGCCACTTTTTATGCAGGGGAAAATATACGCTGCAATGCCATTGTGCCGCACGGAATTTTTAATAACCACGAAGAAAGTTTCCTGGTAAATTTCTCCCGCATGAGCCCGTTGGGCCGCATGTGCAACCGCGAAGAA
>JBBRDW010000047.1:0-31891 GCA_038203525.1 Chitinophagales bacterium
GTCAGCTTTAGTAATTCCTGCTTTTAGTGTTGACACCGTTTCTTTGTTTTCGGCAGGGTTAGTACAGGAAGCTATAAGTGCAAACATTCCGGTGTAAATTAAAACATTCATTAATTTCATATTGGCTTATTTAGCTTTTAACTGTATATAAATTATCATGACTCTAAATTTTATTCATTGCATTCAATGAGTTTGTAATGGCTGTTATTTGCTCAATAATATTTTACAGTACAAGAGTGCGACGCAACGGAAGTATCATACATGTTATTCAGCCGGGCCCATAAAAAAACTAATTTAATTCGAGTACCACAACAGAAAAAGGCGGCAGTTTTATACTGATTGTATTTGCTTTTAAACTTGCGCCGATAAATGCTGCGGGTGCTATTTTATTGGGCTCATCAAATGAATTGTAGTTCTGCAATTTTGATGAGGTTAATATTCTACCTGTTACAGAATTATACAGTGCGCCAGCAACGTTTAGGGTAATGGTTTGGGTATTTTTTGTATCAATATTTACAAGGCTGATATGTGTTTTACCGGCAGCATCTTTTGAAGCTGAAACAGAGATTGCGGGCAGCTTTTCAGCACCAAGTATATAATCGTTTGTTTTAACTGTTACGGGAATCATGGTTGCATCCTGATGTACATTGTACATTTCCATTACGTGGTAAGTTGGTGTAAGAATCATCTTTTCTTTATCGGTTAAAATAACTGCCTGCAACACGTTGATACATTGGGCCAGGTTTGCCATACGAATACGGTCTGCATGGTTGTTGAAGATGTTGAGTGTAACGCCGGCAATCATAGCATCCCGCATGGTATTTTGCTGGTAAAGAAAACCGGAATTGGTGCCGGGTTCTACATCGTACCATCCGCCCCATTCGTCAACAATCATTGCAACCTTTTTTTGTGGATCGTATTTATCCATAATGGCGGCATGCTTTGTAACCAGTTCATCCATTTGTAAAGCACTTTTCATAGTTGCGAAATATTGTGCTTCGGTAAAATCTGTAGCCGAACTTTTATGCCCCCAGTCGATAATAGAATAGTGATGTACACCCAACCCACCCAGCATATTTAAAGGGATATTCTTCATTAGCGTTTCGGTCCAGTGATAATCTGCATCGCTTGCTCCTGATGCGATACGCACCATTCCTCCGGTGTTTCCCCAGTCGGTCATAAAAGTTGCAAACTTGCGAAACTCATCTGCGTAATATTCAGGGCGCATATTGCCGCCGCAGCCCCAGGCCTCATTACCAATACCCCAGAATTTTACATTCCATGGTTGTTCTCTGCCGTTTTGTTTACGCCAGTCGCTCATTGGGCTTTTGCCATCGAAACCTACATATTGTACCCAGTCGGCCATTTCCTGTGGCGAACCGCTTCCTACATTGCCGGTTAAATAAGGTTCGGCGCCAAGTAACTCACACATATTTAAAAAATCGTGTGTGCCAAAACTGTTGTCTTCTGTAACGCCGCCCCACCATTTATTTACCATCGTTGGGCGTTTATCTTTAGGGCCCACACCATCTTTCCAATGGTAAGTATCGGCAAAGCAACCGCCCGGCCAGCGCAGGTTTGGGATCTTTAGTTTTTTTAAAGCATCAATAATATCGTTGCGCACCCCGTTTGTGTTTGGAATGGTTTTGCTGGTATCGCCTACATAAAAACCACCGTAAATACAATGGCCTAAATGCTCGGCAAAGTGGCCGTATATATTTTTATTAATTGTTGTTTTTGCGGTATTAGCGTTAAGCGTAATAGTTGTTTGACTGAACGCGGCAGCATAAGCAAATAATAGAATTGTAATTAGTGGCAGGCAATTCTTTTTCATAATCGTTAATTTTGGTGAAATAAAAATAAGTGTTATTTAGACATTTATTTAATTTTTTTTAGAGGGCCGGGCATTATAGCTTTGCCCGTAGTCTGTTGCGTAGCTTTCTTGTATGTTCAGGATGTTTTTTCGGTAATGGAATTGGCTATGCTTCTGGTGGCCAAATTCAACAGGTGCTAAATCCTTAGCTTCAGTGTTCTTTTATTATTTAGATTTAAATTGCATTACTTACATGGCTTAAGCCAAAAAGCCGGCTTAATTTGTTAAGTAGAAATTTGAACGTACCAGGGTTCTCCTCAGGCGGAAGATTGCTGAATAGCAGCAATTAGCCGGGAGCAAAAAATTAATATGAAAAAAAGTAAGGATAATTGTGACTACGCGACCTGCCTTTTATGCAGACTTTGTTTAAAAGACTGGTTGCCGGTTATAGCAGCAAATAAAAAAAATTTTAAATATAAAAAAGGGGAGTTGATTTTTAAAGAAGGTGATGAAGTGCAGGGGATTTTTTTCGTTTATAATGGCCTGGTAAAGGTTCATGAAAAATGGGGCGGGGAAAAAGAACTGATTGTGCGCTTTGCAAAAGCCGGAGATATACTTGGCCACAGAGGATTGGGGAAAGATATGATTTACCCTGTTTCGGCAACAACTCTTGAGGCTTCCACGGTTTGTTTTATTGGTATAGATTTTTTTAACGCGACCTCGAAAGTCAATCATGATTTTATTTTTGAACTGATGATGTTCTTCGCCAATGAGCTGAAAGAATCTGAAAAAAATATGCGCAATCTTGCGCATATGACTGTAAAAGGGCGTCTTGCCCAGGCAATTCTGAATTTGAAAAATAAGTTTGGCCTAACGAAAGAAAATTTTATTGACATAGAACTTAGCCGGCAGCATATAGCGTCTTATGTTGGTACGACATACGAGACTGTTTTTCGGATTTTAGGTGAGTTAACTGCGAATAAGTTAATAGAAATTTCAGGGAAAAGAATTTCTATAATAAGCGAAGAAAATTTAATAGCGTTGACACTCCAATAAACATAATGATGTAGCTTTTTCAGGATCCGCTTATTCAGTTCCAAAGAATTCCAGAAGTAACAAAACAAAAACACGCCGAATTTCTTCAGAGCTTTTTTGATCGGTAAAGCTGCCTGTACATTTTTCAATTTATTTTATTGATTATCTAAAACTAACTGCCGCAATAGTGGTGGGTTAGTATATTGATAACCTACTTATTGCAAAGTTGATGATTTGATATAACAAGATACATATCAGTAAATACACCAATTCAAAGTTCTTTAAGGTGCCCCACCGTTGAGTCACTCCTGCAGCGCCGGAGATTGTATCAATGGGAGACTGTTACTTACAAGGTTACAAGGCACCTTTTTAAAATAAGTTAAAAAAGACCTTGCAGCGCCTTCAGGTCTGCACAACCTGAATCGGAAGACTGTTGATTGAAGTGTGCTTGGCTTAGTGAGGCTGATAAAAATAATTGAAATATGTAGCAACAAAACAACCATATTATCAGAGAAAATTTTTCCTGAAAGAAAAATTTTAAACGTTTTTGCAGCTCCGTGCAGAACTTCCTCATCATTAAAATGAGTGACACAACAAGCGATGCCATATAAAACAAATGCCGACCCAAAAAAATATCTATTTCAGTAATGCACTTATACGCTGATTGAGAAAGTCTTATTTGATCTGCGCTTCGGGCAAAGGAATGCCTTGGTTCATACCGGGGCGTTTGTGGCCGACGGTAGTGAGCCACGCATCTTTCATTAACAACTGCCGCTCATTTACCAGATCATAAATTTGCTGCGCATGCGGCTGCGTGCTGATCGCAGCCATGAAATTGGTTGTATCTTTTACCTTCTGACCGAGATATAATAAAACAGATTTAGCCATTAACCAGTGACCGAATTCGCCTGGATGAACACCGTCTTCAGCCAATTTAAAAGTGAGATTGGCTGCCCTGAACGATTCTAAATATCTGGTCATCGTAAAATGTATATCTGCTACCTCCCAATTACTGGAAAAGCAACCAGCGGGAGTAGGTGTCTAGCACAAGATTGTAGCCCTGTGTGCCCAGCTTTGGATCGTCGTGCACAGGAGGTTTAAGAAAAATTATCTTTTTTGCGGCGCTTTTCTCCAGCTCATTGTGCAGCCAGTTCATGCCATTGCGGTAGGCATTAAATCGATCTTCATTGAGCTGATTGTAAATAACGTCGTTCATTCCATAGCATGCAAAAACAACATCAGGTTTTGTGAGAGCAATTATTCTTGCCAGTCTTTCGTGCAAATCGGGCCGGGGAAATTTTCCATCGGCATGATTGGGTTCGCTAAGACCGGAAACAGTTTCGCTGGGCAAACCTTCATTTATGAATTGGAACTGGTTTTTTGGATAATGAATAATAAACCATGTTTCGATATCTATAACATAAGTGCCGGCATAGGTTATACTGTTGCCAAGAAATAATATTCGTTTGGTATTTTTTGGAAATGGAGGGTTTGAATTTTATTGCGAAAATGCTGAGGACAAACGAAGAATGATGACTGCAACAACCAAGGCAAAAGAACGTAATGAAAAAATGTAACCAGTGTAGGTGCTATCTTTTTTCATTGCTGCTGATTTAGTATTTACATCATTTTGTACGCTGGCAATTATTCTGACGCTTTGATTAATCATGTACAAAAAGAAATACCTGACGCCGTCTTTGAAGGGCAGGCTGCAGGTAAAGTTTAATACACAAGCTACAGCCTGGTATTACAACTACAAGGTATTTTGAGAGCAGGTGTCAACCGCAAAGTCTCTTTTAACAAGTAAAAACCAAAGGTTAAGAAAACGGTTTAGCGTAGCTGTTTGGCTACCGCATCGTTTACTCTAACGGGATATTTTTTCTTTAGTTCTGCTACCCATTTTTCTTCCAGCTGCTGCTGGTAATCGTTTATAACCATACCTCGGGCATCATCAAAATTTCTTGGCGAAATCTGGGGAAATGTTTCGAAAACATAGACCACTGTGTAGGAATCGCTGCTTTCGTTATCTTCAGGTGCAGACACAAATCCCTTTTGCATTGGCACCTGTTGCTTAACCGGCAACTGTCCTATTTCGAAACGGCTGCTATCCGCCAAAACCGCTTCGCCGTGCTTGCTGATGATATTGCGCCAATCAGTGCCATTTGTTTTCAACTCATCACCTACGGACTGTACCATTTCTTTTGAAGCAGACGATATAACCAGAGCGGTTACGCCTGGCTGCCAGTTATACTGCTGTTTGTGGATGCCGTAATATTTTCTCAAACCAAGCGTATCTTCTGCGGCTTTACTCCACACATGTTTGTCCATAACGGCAAAGAGTAGGTTTGCCTCATTAAATTCGGCAACCTGGCCTGCAATTGGTGGATAGTAATCTTCAATATGGCGGCGGTAATAATTATTTACGGCGCTTTTTGTAAATTCCTGAATCATGTTTTCGTAACCTGTCTGTGCATAAGGCGTACCGGTCTGTTTGGCTTCTGCTACAAACTGCAGCCAGTTATTTACCGTAACTTTTTGTTTGGCAAAAGAAAAAAGGATTGTTTGAGGTGTTAAATTTTTATAGGTAATAAGTGGCTTGCTTTTTTTAAGAGATGAATCTGTGTACAACCACAGGTCTTTTTTATTATAGGCTGAAGGGGTATATTTTGTTTGCACCATCCATTTCTGTGTTAGCGCATCTTTTGACGCGGCAAGCCTGTTATCCTGCTGTACAAGTTCCTGCAGGTGCGCTTTATTGATGATATCAGATTCATCACTGATAACTGGAACCTTTTCAACAAGCTTGATAATATTATAGCCATAGGAAGTAAGAAATGGCTTGCTTATTTCTCCTTTGTTTTGCAGGGCAAAAACTTTTTCTTCAAAGTCGGTACTATATTGCCCAGTTTTTACTTCTGTAATAAAAGCAGCACCGCCAGCTACAGTGTTGGCGCCATATTGCTGTATCATTTCGTCGAAGGAAACACCTTTCTGCAATTGGCCGTAAACAGAATCTGCGAGTTTTGCAACTGCATTTTGCTCATCATCGGTAAACTCTTTTGGCGTAGCCATTAATATCTGCTGTATTTTTCTGGAACCAGCCGCAAGCCGCTCAGAAATATTTTTGAAGATATGGTAACCTGCAATGCTTCTGTAAACAGTTGAATACTCCCCTGCCTGTAGCCCATAAATTTCGTTTTCAATTTCATATGGCAGGGTAAATACAGTTATATACCCGATATAACCTTTGTTATTTTTTGTATTCTCGTCACTTGAAAAATCTGCAGCAACCTGGCCAAATTCTTTACCACTTTTTAAAGCATTATAAGCCTGCGTTATTTGTTTGAAAGCTGCCGATGTATCCTCTCCAGGTTTTACTTCAACAAATACATTTGCGATCATAATATCTTTCTGGCTGCGTCGGAAAGCCTGCTGTACCAATGCATTGAGGTCTGCCTGAACATCGATATAATTATCTGTTAGCTGACTGCGGAAATCCTCCGCCTCAGATTTATACATCTGCCCCTGATCTAGCTTTTCGTCTTTGGCAGCCTTAATCTTCAACTTGAAGTTAATGTACATATCCATGTACTGCTTCAGTTTTTCGGCGCGGCTTCCGGTTGTATCGGGGTTTTTATTAAAGGCTTTTAAAAACTCATCCTTGCTTACCGAATTTGTTCCGTAAGTAAAAAGTGCCTGGCTATTTGCAGCAACGCAAAAAACAATTAATCCCGTAAGCACGGGTAAAAACTTTTTAATAAACATAATTACGGTGTTGAAGTTTCTGTTGTATTGGTTTTGAGTTTCGCCTCGATCAATGCATCGTATTGTTCAAGACTTAATTTTTTTGCGATGATCCGCTTATCTGCATCCAGCAGATACATGGTTGGCGTTTGAAAAATATCGTAGAGCTGCCGGTAATTTGCTCTCCCTGCTTTATCATCAGCCAGCCGCTCATCTTTGGTTTGCCACCCATGGTACCAACCGTTCAAATGCTGTTCTTTGATAAAAACCTTCCAGTCATCATAGGTGTTTTCATTGGTGTTTACAGAAAATACTGCAACGCCTAAAGCCTTCCATTTAGCTTCATAAATTGAATCTAATTTTGGTATTTCTATTTTACAATGCCCGCAGGTCGGATCCCAGAATGCAACAAAGGTAAACGGAGCTTTTACGTTATAAAGCGAAATAGGTTTACCAGATGTATCTTTCAATTCAAGTTGCGGAGCGGGTAAGTTAAGCTGATTAGCCATCACGCTGTATGCACGGTCAAATATGTATTTGCGTTGCTTTTCATTAAGCCAGAGCGTATCTCCTTTAGAGAAATAATTGTCAAAAAGAAAGAGGAAAACTTTATCCTGACCCATTATCTCCGGGTTAATATATTTATCGGTAAATTTTCCAAGGAGGTAATGATGAATATCTTTGCTAGTTCGGGAAGAAAGCAACATATAGTTTACTTCTGCAATAACAGAATCAGGCTCTGCAGACACATAAAATTTGTAATAATCGTCAAGCTTGGGATCGAAGAAAGGGGTATGCACTAAGTTATTATCAGAAAAATCTACATTGTCCCAAAAATGATCTTTCATATATCTCCACGCAGCCGTAGAATCAGGTTTACCTTCTGCATTTTGCGGCCATGTTTTTAATTCAGGGGTTTTTACTGTCTCAAAAAAATTAGCCACCATCGATTCGGGGTGCTTTTCAATAACATTTTGCCTATAATCGTTCAGGTCCTGGTTTAATTTTTTTTGCTTTTCCTGTATATCAGCTGAATCAGTTGCAGTTGTAGCCGATTTCAGTTGCTGGGAAAATGCATTTAGCTGTGGAGCAACAGTTGACAGGAATCTTGTATAAGCAGCAAATATTTCATTTTCCGGAGAACCTGTAATTGAAATATTTTCAAGATGTGTACTATCGGCATTTACAGTAAACTGCTGACCCTTATCCATCAATATCTCAAAAAGCAATGTGTGCGCGGGCGAAACAAAAAAGTAGATACCCCCGGAAAGTTTTTTATTGCCCTTAAATACACCTTCGCTATTGTTGTTAAACCATGCACTGTCAACCAGAATTTTATTTTTGCCGTAATAGCTGCCAAGATAAATCCAGCAATTCTTAAAGGGTTTAATCACGGTTTTTACCAAATACCCGTCGTTGACGGTAGCGGTGGCTACGTTAGCGGTTTTCGGTTTAGGCTTTACCGCAGTTGTTTGCGCTGCGCTACAAAGTGAAATAGCCATAAAACTAAAAAAAATAATAAATATTCTCATCAATGCTTTTTATTAAAACGTAAATATATTCAAATTGAATATTGAGGTTGTTAATCCTGTGTAAAAGAATATTTTTTATTTGAAATACAAGGTTTTGGGCCAGGCAGCAGATCATTGTGGTTCTTTGTTGCGTCGCACGCTTGTGCGTTCTTAACATTATTGACCAACTTGCAAAAACTGTTGGCTGCAGGCAAAATAGCTGTGCCTGAAGTTCGCAGCAAAAAGCTCAAGGCTATTCTTATGCACAAGCGTGCGACCAACGTCTTTGCAGTTCAAGCTGCAACGAAGATGCCATTTAACCAAATGCCGGCTAATAAATTTCAAAATAGATAATACGCCGTTTACAAAGAAGTGTATGAAATTGAAAATTAAGCAGTTAACTGTTAAAGATTTAAGAGTAAAGCCAGGCTGTTCCCTGGCAGGCATTAATTTACCCTATGCCTCTACCAATAAAACATTAATTTCGAGCTTTAATAATTTAGCAATTATGTGCTGGTAGCAGATCGGTTTGTAAGTGGTAAAAATTCTTTTTGCTGCAGGCAAACTATTTACTATTACAAAACGTTAATATTTGCTGTAACACCTTCAATTTATTTCATTATGAAAAACATGTTCTCCAGTTCAACTATTGTTTTATGGGTAAGTCTAATCATTATTTTATTTTCAGCGCACAATAGTGCTGCCCAACCGAAGGTTAATTTTACTTCAATCCTTACAGGTCTTAGTTCGCCGCTTGAAGTACGAAATGCCGGTGATGGTACCAACAGGCTTTTTATTGTAGAGCAGCGGGGCAAAATAAAAATTTATAAAGACGGCAGCTTGTTGAGTAACCCCTTTATTAATGTGAGTTCTATTCTTTCGGGTGCCAATGAGCAGGGCTTGCTAAGTCTTGCATTTTCCCCCAACTATGCAACAGACAGAACATTTTATATTTATTACACTGATTTAGCCGGGTCTATAACGGTAGCCCGCTACAACACAAGTGAAACAAACCCTGATTCTGCAATTGTAAATTCCGGGAAGATATTGTTGTCATTGCCTAAAGAAGGGGGATCACTTGGCCGCAACGGTGGAAATATGCATTTTGGAAAAGATGGGTATTTATATATAGGTATTGGCGATGCCGGAACGGGCACCAATACTTTCAATCACCCGCAGAATGGCAATTCTCTTTTGGGCAAAATGTTGCGCATTGATGTCAATACTTCGGACTTGGCACCTTACTACACAATTCCTGCAGATAACCCTTATGTTACAAATGATAAAATCAAGCATGAAATATGGGCGTTTGGTTTACGCCAGCCATGGCGCTGGAGTTTTGACCGGCAGACGGGAGATATGTGGATTGGTGATGTAGGGCAAAGTAAATATGAAGAGATTAACATGGTTACACCAGATCAATCACCGGCAGCCAATTTTGGGTGGGAATGTTATGAAGCTGACTCAGCAAATAAAACCCAGGGATGCGGTAGTATAAGCACTTACAAGTTTCCTGCTTTTATGTACAATCATGGCTCTAGTAATGGTGGCGAGGTTGTAATTGGTGGTTATGTTTACAGAGGAAATAAATATCTTTCTTTGCAGGGATACTATTTATGCATAGATTATTTTTCTAAAAATTTGTGGAAGATAAAGCCGGACAATGCAGGTGGTTGGAATGTTTATATGCAAAAAGGCGGAGCAGCGGATATTGTTAGTTTTGGAGAAGGTGAGGATGGTGAGCTCTATGCAGCTGCACTTACTGGTACCGTATACAAATTAAGCACAGATGAAGTTCTGCCTGTTAATCTTGTTTCGTTTTCCGCTCAAAAAAAGCAGGGTACTAATGTTGTAATGCTTAAATGGCAAACTGCAACAGAGCAAAATATAGACTCTTATCTTGTTCAAATAAGTAATGATGGCAGAAATTTTACGGCAATAGGAACAGTAGCAGCAAAGAATCAGGCTAATGGATTTACTTATGGCTTTAACCATTCGCCTGTTTCGACCGGCGAAATATTTTATCGCCTGGCCATTAAAAGCAAAGATGGAAGCATCAGTTATTCTGATATAATCAGTATAATGCAGAATAATGTTCCCCGTGCAATTATTTATCCAACTATTGTTGAGAACAGAACAGTCAGTATTCTTTTAAATGATAAATTTAATTCATTAAGAATATTTGATCTTTCCGGCAGGCAGGTAATGAATAAATCGCTTGCGGGGGTGAGCGGCAGCCTAATCGTAAGTTTACCTCAACTAACTGCTGGTACTTATTTTGTTCAGCTTACGGGAGCAAATCCGGTGCAACAAAAAATAATTGTGAAATAATATCGGTGAGAAATTCGAATTGAACAGAGTTGTTATAATGATATTGCCCTGCGATGTTAGTTAACGGGTAAAAAAGATTCGGCCAGAAGATAAAAAGAGGTTGCCTCAAACGGGTAGCCTTTTTTTATCTTCAAAAACACGGAGAGGATGATAAATACAAGCGCTGTACAACTTTTGGTGTTATTGTTTGCATCAAAGCATATGGCAAGTTTTTCTTGGCTGGTCTGGCAAAAAATAACAAGGTATTTTTTAAAACCTCCAACCCCAGCAGCTTATGTGGCTTCCGCCCTCACCCGATGAAATCATTGCCGCAGTCCATCCGGTGCGGGTAGCTAAGAAGGTAATTCGCGGCACACCAATTTCTACGGCATTTACTTTTATAGGGACACCTTCTGTCCGTCACTAGAGCCAGCACAGATCGGAACAAAAAGGGGCCTATGGGTTTTTAGGAAATGAGCTACAACAAAAAGTGCAATAAAAGCAGGTATCAGTGAGCGTTGTTCGGCGGCAGTAAAAGGCAGGGCGGTATTGATTATAAAAGACGCATCGCAGATCAATTTGTATTATCTTAAGAAACTATTAAACCACGATGGATCAGTAAATGCGACAAATGCCCCGGGAAAAGCGCTTGGTTTTTTCATTCACCCCTGTTTGGTAGTGAAAGCTGCGACTTATTTTCAATACGGATACAGCCTCAAATAGAGATGAGGTGCCAGGATGAAGAAAGAGCGCCAAAATAAACCAAGAACCGTAATAATTATATTAAGCTTGCCATTGGGCAGAAAGAGTCTAATAAATGGCTTAACCCATGCAAAGTGGACAAGTCTCGTTTAAAGAAAGCAGCAACAGTGATAATAATGCAACACAGGGAAGCATTATTCAACAAAACGCAAACTGGGAAAAACAACATTATCGATAGAACTCCAAAAGTTTTAATGCATTTTTGACGATTGAATGCTTGAGAAAGACATGTCTGCACGATAACTCCAGAACTCGAGAATATAATTTTGCCACTGCACAACATTAAAGGTTTTCTATACTGTTGGCCTTTAAACTGCCGAAATTTTACGCACAATCAAGTACTTTAATAATACCAAAAGCTGTAGGTACCTCAATTTTTTAAGCCGGAATCGGAAGAAAACCAAACAAGCTGTTTCCATTTTACAATTTAGTTACACACTGCTAGACCGAGAGCAAAACTCTCAGTGAGCGACACAAGCAAAGCAGCCAGCTACTATAGGATACGGTACAAAAATTAATCAAAAAGGCAACATGTTTCTTCTGAAAAATAACCAAAGTATATCTTTACCTTATTTCATCTTGACCTACTTTAGCGCAAATTTTTTCTTAATTGGAGCATAAAAAATACCTGAATTATAAATATATACTTGCCTTTAGCAGCCTTAACTACCTGCAGGCTGGTGTATCTTTTCTGGTATCTGTTTTTCTTGCAAGAGAACTGGGGCAGGAAGATTTTGGTTCCTTCTCGTACGGGATGATCTTTGCCAATGCAATAAACACATTAATGCAGTTTGGTACAGATCAAACACTGGTCCGCGATCTTGTGCAACTTAATAAACCCAGCCTGGTAATTTCTTCTGCGGCCTGGGTTTGGTTTGCTGTGGGTTTAATTATTGTTGCGGCTGTTAATACATGGATTTTCTTTTTTTCGGGAGCCCCGCAGAATACTGCAATATTAGTATTGCTTTGCTCCCTGCTCGGGTTTACTCGCGGCATGACACCCGCACCCTGGTTCGATTTTAAGGGTAAGGCCAACTATCAGTCTTTCATTATTCTTGTGGACCGCCTGCTGTTTCTTATTTCGGCGGTGGTCATTGTTTTTTATTTTAGAAATGAACAGGTAATAATAAATCTGGCAATTGTGCAGCTTATATGCCGTGCCGTTACACTTGCAGCAGAGTGGCGGTTTGTAGCTAAAACCGCAACTATAATCATAAAGCCTGTTTATAGTTTTATAAAACAGTTAATGGCACAAAACAGCTGGGTTTGGTTTGCAGTTATCGGTAATCTTTTAGCCACGCAGGCGAACCAGTTAATACTGGATCATAAATTTGGAAAAGAGGAACTGGCACTTTATAGTTTTGCTTTGCAGCTGCTGATGATAATACGTTTATTACAGTCGCAGGTTCTGCGGCTGTTAACTCCGTCAATTGCTGCCATTACAAAAAATGGTGAAGCAGACCGTGTTAAGATAGGAAAGGCGATTTTAAAGTTTTGCATGTATATGTTTTTGCTAAGTCTTTGTATAATTTTGCCTACTTATTTTCTGGCGCCATACTTTATCAGCAATTTTATTAATAAAGATTTTTTAGCGGCTCTCCCTGTTTTAAATATTTTTTATATCTGGTCGGTGGTTTTTGGTATTGCTATTGTTATTAATCAGTTTCTTATTGGCTTTCAGTTACAGCGTTTTTATTTTATATGTACTATTTCATTTGGCCTGGTGTCATTGTTACTGGCATGGATTTTTGTAGATAAGTACAAAGCACCGGGAGCCGCATTGTCTGTTCTTATTACGCATATTTGTTTAGTAGCTTTTCAATTATTTATAGTTTTGCGGCATTTAAAAAATCCTGTTTATGATCCAAAGTTTATATAGATGGCTGTATACGAAATATAATAGAAAAAAACAGCGGTTACATCTGGTGAATCTTTCAAAACCATGCTATTTACACCCTTCTGTAAGGTTTACCTATCATAATAAACTCACCATTGGCCGGTACACTAAGATTATGAATGAATGCTATTTTAATGCAGAGGGGGGCATAACTATTGGGGATGGCACCATGATTGCAAATAAAACTGTTATACTATCCAGTCATCACAGGTACAAAGGCGTTGATATACTGCCATTTAGTTTAGAGGATGAATTAAAACCCGTAATTATTGGGAAGGGATGCTGGATTGGATATGGTGTTATGATTTGCCCCGGTGTTAATATAGGCGACGGCTGTGTTGTTGCAATGGGCGCTGTAGTTACCCGCAATGTAGAAAGTGGCGAAGTTGTAGGGGGCAACCCGGCAAGAGTAATTGGTAACCGGAACGATGACATAAATATTCAGCAACTGGTAAATGATGACCAATTTCTTGTAAAAAAAATGCTCGCCGAAAATTTACGCAGGGCCAATACCAAAGAGGCCTCAGACCTTAATTATATAAAATAATATCCTTTGGGTACTCACACAGAGAATAATAATATTGATGATGACTCTCTAAATAATAGACGTACCGTACCTTTTTTTATATTGGGTACACAACGGGGAGGTACTACGCTGTTGCGTTTAATGCTTAACCGAAACAGTCAAATATGCATTCCCCCCGAATCGCATTTTATTATTCCTCTGTTTAAAAAATTTGATCCTAACCAGGTATTGAATAAAGCCGAACAAAATGAAGCAAGGTTAATTATTACAAGTCATCCCCGTTTCAACACATGGGATGTTACAGCAGCCGGCTTAAGCAAGCTGATTGATCTTTTGCCAGATCATTGTACACTGGCTTTGCTCATAGATAAAATTTTTGAAAAACAAATTGAATCTACCGGTAAAACAAACTGGGGCGATAAAACACCGGAATATATTGATATTATTCCTCAACTGTCTGCTGCATTTCCAGATTGCAGGTTTATTGCCATTATTAGAGATGGGCGTGATGTAGCTGCATCGCTTAAGCAGAGAGGCTGGCAGGGCTGGTCAATTTACCAAAGGGCAAATTACTGGAAGCATTGTGTTCAACAAATGATGCAGTTAAAAGCAATAAAGAACAATACTTTATTTACCAGGTACGAAGATTTGGTTCTTGATACAAAGGAAACGCTTACATCCATTATGTCTTTTCTAAACGTAATATTCGAAGAATCGATGCCCGGCTTTTATATAGATGCAGTACAAAATATTACCGGACAGGAAATAAAAAGTGGCGTACATGCTAAGCTAAGCCGTTCGCCATCAAACAGCGATACTTACAAATGGAAAACAAACCAGTCAAAAACACAAATCTGGCTTTTCGAATCTGTTTGTTACAAAGAACTTCAGTCAACGGCTTATGAAATTGCTTATTTTCGCCCCGGTAATAAAATACACCAGTTGGGCAAACATTTTTACCGGGTGGCTGGCTCCATTACAATATTTGCCTACAATATCTATCATTTACTGTTTTCAGGAAAGTCAAAACAAAAACTAAGAAAAAATAAATTATACAATATCCTGAGGCAAACAGTTAGAAAAACATAGTGCCGCAAAACTCAATCAAGGTCTAATATTAAATGGTCAAAATTTCTGTAGTAACATATTTTCTTATTTTATTATCAGTATTGACAGTGTATTTCTTAATAAAAGACACATCAATAGGGTTTATTTATTTGCTTTTTACCGCTTTTTCAGTAATCTCGCTCCAATTGTTTAAAAGCAATTTTTACAGGGCTGCACTTCTCCTGCTGCTATCAAGCGTGTTGGCTGGTTATTTTTTACGTCCACTCATTTTAGTTGACCATCCTAATTTGTTCAAATACACAAAAATTGCATCCTCAACAAATATCGAAACCATCAGGCGCAGTCTTTATTTTGCACTCATAAACCTGGTTATTATTAGCTCCTCATTTATACTTATTGTAAAACTGGTGCCCGACAAAGCAGCCGATGAAAAAAAAGACAGCAACTATCTTCTAAAGCATTTTAATATTATTAATCTCATTATTGTTACTATTACAGTACTTAAAATACTGCTTAATATATTTGCAAGTACAGGTTCAAAAATTGATACAGACCGAGACACTACATTCGGTTTTGTACTAAAATTTCTTTCCCCGGATCTGGCATTTTATATTTATTACATATACCTTACCAAGTATTGGAATAAGCTAAGCTTTTTTAACCGAAACCTTGTGCTGTTAATGATTTTTCTTACTTCCTTAAGCGTATTTCTAACGGGAAGTAAAATTTTTATTGCATTATTCGGGCTTTGTTTTTTTCTCAGTTTCGTCTACAATAACAGGAAAATAAAAGCAACCAGCGCACTTATTTTAACTACCGCAAGTATTGTACTCATCGTAATTAGTTTTGCATTTGCATTTGCAGTAAAATACAGTAGTGGAAAAGATATAGCATCGGTTTTAAGCAAGGCCCAAACCTATACAGATGCAAGAGACTACCTGGCTCTGGGCGACGATATCACAGGCCGCTTATCGGGGCTCGACGGTCAGATTGCAACATATATTTTACAGGAACAGCAAAACAAAAGTGCTAACACTGCATTAAAAGAAGCCTTCAGCATCAGGGAATTAACGCTTCATACAATCGATAATATTTTACCCAGGGTTCAACTCACAAATTCGCCCAATACTGGCAAAGCAATTAGCGAAAACGTAGTGGGGTTTTCCCCTGATGTATTACATGGCGGCTCACTGGGCCTATTCGCGTCAATTTCCTATGCAAGCGGCGATCTTTTCTACCTGTTCGATATTGCACTCGGCATTTTTCTGGGTATTTATTTCATTTATACGCGAAGTATAAAAAACGATGATCTGCGCTTTATTCTTTTTTCAATAGGCGGTTACTTTATTATAAGGCTTGTTTTTTCCGGCAATTTCGATATCATTTTCAGCGATTTTACTGTGGAGTGGATAATGCTTTTTTTCTACGTTCAGTTTATCAGGTTTTCAAGATTATAATTATTATTTTTTTGAGCATTGCAGTTGAAAATATATCAAGCTTTCCTTCCCGCCAGGGCGTGACTCTTATACTTCAACAAGTATGTAAGCAATAAATAAGGTCTGGCAAATTGAAATCAAGAAATGTTTAAATTTAATAAAATGCCAGTTTGTCAAAACACTCAATTAAAAAATGGGCGCAGTATTTAATAAGGTTTTTACACATTGCCGAAGAATGGCAAAGTGTACAAGAGTGCGACGCAAGCGGGCTTGATAGTAGTAATGCAGTTTGGCTCATAAAAATTACTGTATTCTAAATATTGCTCCCAATAATTGCAGCCAACCTGACACCAAAAAAAATTAATTTATCACCTTATGACTTTTCTCATTATAGCAGATTCTGTTCCTTTTCCACCCTTAAATGGCAAGGAGCTTCCTGCGGCAAAACTCTTTGAACAGCTTGCAAAAAAATATCAGGTTCATCTGCTTGTACTTACATCAAACAAAGCAGCAGAACAAAAAAAAACAGATCAGATTCCACAAAGTATTTCCCTTACAAACATTATCCAGTTCACAAGAAAAAGCAGAAAAAAACTTTTGACGCAGTTATTAAACCCTGCCGCAAACACGGGTTCATTTAATTGGCCAGACGAGGTTATTAAAGAAACACTAACAGGTAAACATTACGACTGGCTTTGGGTTTACCCCGTAACCTACCTTTCATTTATTGAACATGCAAAAAAGCTAAACATTAATTTCTATTCCAAAATAGCAGTTGGCTTAAATGATTCACTTACCTGGCTTTACAGAGATTCTTTGAATGAATTAATTCATAGCCGCATTATAAAAAAACGCTACATCACAGACTGGATCATGAGTTTTTTTATTGCGCCAATGGAAAAAAAATGGCTGCAGGACACAGACTTTATCCATGTGCAGACTGCAGCAGAAAAAACAAAAATCGAAAAGCTTTTGCGGCAAAAATCAAAAGCTTCAATAATAGTTGCACCAAATGGCGTAAAGGAAGAATTGCTCCGTTGCAATTATGAGGGCAGCGGTTCAAACCTAGTACTTTTTATGACGCAGCTCGATGGTGGCCGTGTAGACGAATCAGAATGGTTTTGCAAAAAAGTGTGGCCCTTAATTATTCAAAAAATACCAGCAGCTAAACTGCTTATAGTTGGCAAGCCACCTGTAAAGCAGTTGGGTTACATTCAAAAATACCCTTCAATTATAGTAAATGGTTATGCAGAAAACCTGGAAGATTTATTCAAAACAGTTAGAATTTCCGTAGTGCCTACTTTTCATGGTACCGGCCTTATCAACCGAATTCTCGATTCGCTTACAGCAGGGGTGCCAACCGTTTCCACACCGCAGGCAATCGCCACTTTTCCTGGCCTTAAAGCAAGTGAGCATATTTTGAGTTCAATGGATCCTGCACAATTCGCCAATCACGTAACAGCATTGTATAACGATGAAAATTACGCACAGAAAATTGGGAACAAGGGTAGAAATTATGCCGCTGCTTTTCAAAGCTGGCCTCAATTTACCAATACAATTGAAAATGCATTAATCAATAAAAAATAGCTGAAGCTGCATCTGATTAGCAGGGGCAAAATCACGGTAAATAATTTAAGGATTGACAAACTAACTGTACGAAGTTACCTGCACATTGGGCAGGTATCTATATCTTCGCTTACATCGTTTATGCTGCATTTTTAATTGTACCAGAAATAGCATAAGCCTCCATTTATGCAGAATACCAAACAAACTATTTTAAGAAAAGCTGCCGCACTAAAATATTATTATATGTGGCACTTTGCTTCGGAAAAACTTGGGCTTGTGCTAGTTTCTGAGTTTCCAAAATCTGGCGGTACCTGGCTTTGCCAGATGCTTTCCTATTACCTGGAGCTTCCTTTCCCGCGCAACCGAATGCCAGCTTTTGAAAAAAGTATTATGCATGGGCATAACTACTACAGTCGTTCTTTTCGTAAGCCGATTTTTTTAATACGCGATGGCAGAGATATTATGGTTTCGCTTTACCACCATTTATATATTGGCCATCAGATTTCAAGGCAGTCTGCTTTAAAAAAATTCAGGAGCCAAGCCCCCTTTTGCGATTTTGAGAATATAAAAGAAAATATGCCCGCATTTATTGACTATACTTTTACACGTTATAAACTTAACGGTCAAAAAATGAATTGGAAAAATATTACAGATTCGTTTCTCGATAAGCCAAATGTAACATTGGTTAAATATGAACACTTGCTTAACAATACTTTCGGTGAGATGGAGCTTGTGTTAAAAAAAATAAGTGACGCACCTGTATTAAAAAATAAACTTGAAGAAGCAATAAACCTGTATTCGTTTCAAAACCAAACAAACCGGCTGCGTGGACAGGAAAATAAAAATAGTTTTTTAAGAAAAGGAATAGCGCAGGACTGGAAGAATAATTTTACACCGGAAGCCTGCCAGCTATTTAAGCATTATGCCGGCGATATGCTTATCAGGCTTGGTTATGAGAGCGGAAATGATTGGTAACGTTATCGGCATTAATCCGGTAAGTATTGATCTAAAGTACAAGCGCTCTGCCTCGGCGGAAAGAAAGGTTAAACAGCAAACCTGCAGCAGGGTAATTAAAAAAAATATTAAATAGTTTTAGACCATGCAATCGAAAAGCGCTGACAGAAATATTGCTTTAAAAATTGCACATTTACAATGCATAAACAAATGAGGGTAATAAACCTGATAAAAGATATAAACCCCATACGTATGGGAATTTTTACTGCCGCCGTTAACACCGCGCCTTTTCTACTGAACAATTATCAGGTGCACTCAGAATTGTGGTTTCAGGGTCCAGATTATGATCAGCAATTTGAAGCGGTGGAAAATGTTGCTTTAAAAAATACAAGCCTTAGTTATCTGAAAGAATTAATAAGAAGCCGCAATCTTTCGCCGCTTAATGATATTATTGTAACGCATTCTCCGTGGAGTTACCAAAGTATTTGGGGAAACTATTTATCTACGCAGGGGTTTAAATGGGTATTCTTTCCTCAAAATAATCTTGCGCCCTGGAGCCTTTCTCAAAAATGGCTGAAGAAAAAAATTTACTTGGCGCTTGTTGAAAAAAGAAGGCTTTCCAATGCAGATATAATAAGGGCACAGTCTGATGCAGAAAGAAAATTTCTGCTGGAGATGTTCACTGGTCAGGAAATTATCGTAATGCCTACGGGCATAAATATGCCTCCGGGTAACGTAAAAAAGAGTGAAAAAACAGAAAAAATATTTCTGTTTATGGCCCGCCTGCATCCTGTAAAGAATGTGGTTCCACTGGTTAATGGATGGATCGCCTCCGCATTGCAAAATAATAAAGCATACAAGCTGGTAATTACCGGCCCCGATGATGGGGAACTTGCTAAACTAAAGCCCCTGTTAACTCAAAGCGAAAATATTAGGTACATTGGCCCGGTTTATAAAGAGGAGAAAGAACAGTGGCTTATGAAGAGTACCTTTTTCATTTTACCTTCTACCAGTGAAGGATTCTCAGTAAGCCTTATAGAAGCTGCAGCCCAGGGTTTAGTACCCGTTATAACAGAAGGCTGTAATTTTCCTGAACTGCTTCAAAAAAACCTTGCAATACAAACAGGAACAACTGCTGAAACCATTAAAACTTCCCTGGAAAAATGTATGAATATGCACGCTACGCAGATAACGGAACTAGGTTATGCAACACAGCAGTTTATGCAAAACAATTTCAACAACGAACTTATTGCGACCCGCCAGTTTGAACTTTATAAGCGGTTATTGAAAAGCAGTTAATTTCGCAAACATGAATGCCACGTCGGAAAGGATTAAAACACAAAAACAAAAAAAAGATAACAGTTGGTACAACCCCGGTGCACCAAAATGGAAAATAGTTATCTGGTACTTTATAAATACCATTTTTTTTAATAGCCATTTTTTTCCCTTTATTGCCCCCAAGATATTTTTATTAAAATTATTTGGTGCCAAAGTGGGCAAACGTTTTTTTATAAAGCCTGGCGTTTATATAAGATTTCCCTGGCATTTTGAGGCAGGTGATTACGTTTCAGTAGGCGAAAATGTTTTTATAGATAACCGTGAAAAAGTAATTCTGCACAACCAGGTAACAATTTCACAAGGTGCTATGCTGCTAACCGGCAGTCACAACTATTCCAAATCAAGTTTTGATCTTATCGTTAAACCAATTACAATTCACGAGGGTGGCTGGATCTCAGCAAGGGCCATCGTATTGGGCGGTGTTACCTGCGGTTCACATAGTTTTCTTACAGCCGGCTCTGTAGCTGTCAGAAATTTAGACAACTATATTATTTACTCAGGTAATCCCGCTAAACCTTTACGCGAAAGGGTTATAGAAGACTAAGCAATTTACCAATGGCAAATTCGGCATATACAATTTTGGAAAAATACGCAAGGTCTTTTGTGCCCGCTTTTATTGCGCCCTTTTCTAAAAAAATAATTGCCTGGCCACGCTATTGGGCTCAGTTAAAAAAATGCAGGGCTGGCTACAAAATGTACAAAGAAAAATATCAACAAACCACTTTATACATTGCCGGTCTGCCAAAAAGTGGCACTACCTGGCTCGAAATGATGCTCTGCTCCTACCCCGGGTTTTCCGAAATAATGTTACCGAAAGCCGTTGCCTACGAGCAAAAACATAAAGAAAGCCATACTTATAATTTGCCCGCCAATACCTTTCAAAAGTTTTCAAACGCATTGGTGGTTCTAAAATTACATACGCATGGATCTGCGCATAACTTTAACCTGTTGCAGAAAAATAAAATACGGTATATCGTCATTTACCGAAACCTTAAAGATGTGGCGGTCAGTTATATTTTTTATGTGCAGCGCACGGCCTATCATCCCGAGCATACGCTGTATAAAAAACTCGCTATCAGGGATGCTTTGCTCCATTTTAGCCAAACACTTTTACCACAATATGTGCAGTGGGTAAACAGCTGGCACCAGCATAAAAATTCGCCACTCAGTTTAATGGTGCAATACGAAGATTTACTAACCAAACCCGTGGAAAGCCTCTCAGCCATTGCCACACATTATGGTATAAAAACCACAAACGAAGAGATAAAAAAAATCATACATAAAAACAGTTTTCAGCAATTGAGCAGCGGCAGAACACAGGGAAGCACCGATAATAATAGTTTCTTTAGAAAAGGCAGCAGCGGCGATTGGCAAAATTATTTTGACGATGAAATTAATGCAATTTTCGACCGGCAATTAATAAACCTCCAGTACTAAATGTACAAAAATAAACACCCTTATTTTTAGCCAGGCGTCCGGTTAAAATATTAAGCATACGTTGCGTCGCACACTTGTACCATCGTAAATAATTGGGCTTCGCACGCCGTATTATGGAGTAGGAATAACTGGCAATTAAACTACTTAAGAGATTGCCGGAGTTATAAAATAAAAGCTATACAGAGCATTGTAAAATAATTTTACTGCACATTTGCATCAACACTTCAATCATGAAAATCGCACTAATCACAGGCATTACCGGCCAGGATGGGTCTTACCTGGCAGAACTTTTATTAAGCAAAGGTTATATGGTGCATGGCATTAAGCGCCGCAGCTCATTAATCAACACACAAAGAATAGATCATTTATACCAGGACCCTCACGAAAATCATCCACGCCTTACCCTACATTACGGCGACCTGACAGATTCAACAAATCTCATCAGAATTATCCAGGAAACACAGCCCGATGAGATTTATAACCTGGCGGCACAAAGTCATGTAAAAGTAAGCTTTGAAACCCCCGAATACACCGCCAACGCAGACGGAATTGGCACACTTAGAATATTAGAAGCGGTACGTTTACTGGGTCTTGTAAAAAAAACAAAAGTGTACCAGGCTGCTACTTCAGAACTGTATGGACTGGTACAGGAAATACCTCAAACAGAAAAAACGCCGTTTTATCCACGGTCGCCTTATGCAGTAGCAAAACTCTACAGTTACTGGATAACGGTAAATTACCGGGAAGCTTATGGTATGTTTGCCGTTAACGGCATTTTATTTAACCATGAAAGCCCGGTACGTGGCGAAACTTTTGTAACAAGAAAAATTACCCGTGGCGTTGCCCAAATAGTACTCGGGCAAAATTATATGCTTTACCTGGGCAACCTTGATGCGCGGCGAGACTGGGGCCATGCAAAGGATTTTGTAAATGCCATGTGGCTTATGATGCAGCAGGATAAACCGGAAGATTATGTAATTGCAACAGGCATTACCACTACCGTGAGAGATTTTATAAAAATGGCTTTTGCGGAAACGGGTGTAACCATTTTTTTTGAAGGTGAAGGCGTCAACGAAAAAGGATATGTAGCAGAATGTGCTAACCCTGAATTTACGTTAAAGAAAGGTAAACAGGTGATAAGTGTAGACCCTCGATACTTCAGGCCAACGGAGGTTGACGTGTTAATTGGAGACGCTACAAAAGCCCAAACACAACTGGGTTGGAAACCGGAATACAGTTTACATCAACTGATAAAGGAAATGGTGCAGAGCGATATTAAATTTTTCAGGCATGAACTTAAATGACAAAATTTATATAGCAGGGCATCGCGGTATGGTGGGCAGCGCAATTTTAAGGCGCCTGCAAAACGAAGGGTTTTTAAATTTTGTTTTTCGATCTTCTGCTGAACTGGATCTTCGTAAACAGGATGCTGTTTTTGATTTTTTTGACAAAGAAAAACCTGCCTATGTATTTATGGCTGCAGCTAAAGTGGGCGGCATTGTGGCCAATAATACTTACCGCGGAGAGTTTATTTATGATAACCTACAGATACAGAATAATATCATCCATGCATCATATCTGCAGGGGGTAAAAAAATTATTGTTCCTTGGTTCTTCCTGTATTTACCCAAGGCTGGCACCTCAGCCATTAAAAGAAGATTATTTACTTACCGGGTTGCTGGAACCTACGAATGAACCTTATGCTATTGCGAAAATTGCCGGCATAAAAATGTGTGATGCTTACCGGGTGCAGTATGGCTGCAATTTTGTTTCAGCAATGCCTACAAATTTGTATGGGCCTAATGATAATTATGATTTAAATAATTCGCATGTGCTGCCAGCTCTGCTTAAAAAATTTAACGAAGCCCAGCTTGCAAATGCAGCTGCAGTAACTGTTTGGGGGAGTGGTACTCCGTTGCGGGAGTTTCTGCATGTAGATGATATGGCTGATGCCTGTGTTTACCTAATGCATAATTACGATGATGGTGGTTTAGTAAATATTGGTATGGGTGCTGATATAAGTATTGCAGCCCTTGCTGGTATTATTAGAAAGGTTGCCGGTTTTAAAGGCGAAATTATTTTTGACAATAGCAAACCAGACGGCACACCAAGAAAATTAATGGATGTATCTAAACTAACAGCTTTAGGATGGAAATATAAAATTGAACTTGAAGATGGAATAGCGGCGGTATATCAGGAGCATTTTAAGGGAAGATAAACCGGCGGACCCAGCAGAGCGGGTTTGTTGGTTTTGTAATGCTGTTGCCCATTGCCGAATAAAGAAAAGAAAGTACAAGAGTGCGACGCAAGAAAAGTTAAATATTATAATTAAAGCTGGGGTAAAAAACTACGCTTAAAGAATAGCGTGCGGTTTAATAATTTATAGTTGAAAGATGAAAGTTACCATTATTACGGTTGTATATAACAATGAACAATTTATTGCCGGCGCAATTGAATCTGTGCTTGGGCAAAGCTATCAGAATATTGAATATATAATTATTGACGGGGCTTCAACGGACAACACCCTGCAAATAATTAATGGTTATAAAAACAGGATTACGAAGATTGTATCGGAAAAAGACAACGGCTTGTACGATGCAATGAATAAAGGCGTTGGCCTTGCTACAGGTGATGTAATTGGCATTTTAAATTCGGATGATATTTATTACAGCGATAAAGTAATTGAAGAAATTGTGGAGAGTTTTAAATCGAATGAAAAGGCAGATGCTGTTTATGGCAACCTGGTTTATTGTGAACAGGCAAATATTGATAAAGTAGTTAGAAGGTGGGTTACAAAGCCCCATTATAAAAGTTTTTTTGAGGATGGGGAAATACCACCTCACCCCGGACTCTTTATAAGGAAATCCGTTTACGATTCGGTTAATGGATACAATTTATCATTTAAAATAGCTGCAGACTACGAGTTTATGTTAAGGGCATTCAGGGCAAACCGGTTTAAAATTATTTTTATTAATAAGTTTCTGGTAAGGATGCGCCTGGGTGGGGCAAGCAACAAGAATGTAAAGAATATAATACAGGGGAACAGGGAGATACAGAGGGCATGGAAAATTAACGGGCTGAAATTTCCGCTCAAATTACTTATCGTGAGGCCTTATAAAAAAATAAGGCAATATTTTTAGAAATTATTGCAGCTAAGTGCCACTGCGTGACAATACAACAAGAACCGTACGCCAAGTTATTTCAAGATCCATTGAAATGTTACGGTTCTTTATAAAATAGAGATCATACTCCAGCTTTTTTAAACCATCCTCCATAGTGCTGGTATATCTAAATTTTACCTGCCCCCAACCCGTTAAGCCTGGCTTAACAAGATTTCGCAATGCATAATCTGGATTACGGCGAATGAATTCTGATACAAATTCAGGCCTTTCGGGACGTGGCCCGGCAAGTGACATATCGCCTCGAAGGATATTAATTACCTGAGGAAGTTCATCAATTCTCGATTTACGTAGAAACAAACCAACTACCGTTATTCTTGCATCATTTTCAGTAGCAAACCTTGCTTCACCGTCAGACTCTGCATCAAGATGCATGGATCTGAATTTTATGATCGTGAAATTTTTACCATTCTTGCCAACCCTTTTTTGCCTGTAAAACAAAGACCCCGGGCTTGTTATTAAATTTGCAACCCATATAAATGGGATAAAAAAAATAAATATAACAAAAAGAATAAGCGAAAAAATAATATCTACCACGCGCACCAGTTTGCTGTACCAGTTTGTAAAATTATCCGACAATTTAAATTCGCTCCTTGGAACAGGCCTGATATTTAACTGGCGTGGAATAACCCTATTACTTTGCTCTACTTCAATGTAATCGCGGTGTTGTATCATAATGCCATTTAAATTAAAATCTTCTTTCAAAAAATGATGGTTAAGTTAGCTAAGCCAAGATTAAAAATCGATTAAAAGTAGTAAATTTAGTTAATACGACCCCTGACAAAAATCATGCCCTGCTATTTTTTTTCAACATGCAAATATTACAAAAAAAAACATAAGGTTAGCTTCTGTTCGCTTTTCTGAATAATTAAGGGGTATTTTACATCTACAAAGGTTTATTTTATCTATTTTCAGTTTGCCTCTATAATTGCTTCCTTAAATGGCTATTTAAATTTTTACATGTGCAGATAAGCATCATTTTTCTTTTATATTTTGTTTTTTTTAACTGGCTGGTTACCCGAATTAATTTTTTTAAGGCAACCGGTTTAGGTAACCGCGTATTGATTGCACTTTTTTCACTTAAAATAATTGCCGGTTTAGTATATGCATGGGTTTACAGTCAACCGGCTTATATAAACATTAGCGATACTTGGGGGTATTTTGAAAAAAGCAAATCAGAAACTGACTGGCTTTTAAAAGATCCCACTGCTTTTTTCAAAGACATATTTATGTACGGTTACCAGCAAAGCGGTAGCCTTTTTGCAGGTCAGGATTCGTATTGGAACGATCTAAAAGACAATTTCATCATTAAACTGCTGGCAATTTGTAATGTATTCACTCTTAAAAATTACTACGCAGATATTGTCTTTTTCAATTTCATTTTTTTCTTTGGCCCGGTGGCGCTCTTTAAAATAACCACAACACTCTTGCATGTAAAAAAATTACCCGCAGTAATTTTCATTTTCCTTCTGCCCTCCTTTTTATTCTGGTGCAGCGGTATACATAAAGACGGGCTTGTGTTTACTTTTACGGCAATAATTGTATTTCACTTTTATAAACAGATTCAGCGAAAAAAAATAATTTCTTTATCACTGTTCATTTCAATTTTTTGTTTTGCCTGCCTTTTTGCATTGCGTAATTTTATGGCGTTACTGTTATTACCAGCATTGGCTGCCTGGCTTTTATGTAATTATTATCCCGCAAAATCAAAGCTGTTTATCGTTCTTATTTATGCGTTGGGTACGGTGCTTTTTTTTGTTTCGGGTTATATCAGTCCGCAAACAAACCTACCTCAATATATAATAGACAAACAGTCGGTATTTAAAGAGCTTTCGGGCGGTTCAAAAATAGAAGTACCCTTATTGGAAACATCGGTATTAAGTTACGCGGCATTTCTTCCCACGGCAATAGATATTGCTTTTTTCAGGCCACATGTAACCGATGTTGCCAGCATAATATATATTCCCGCTGCAGCCGAAGTTTTACTTTTATGGGCAATGGCAATATTATCCCTGTTGCTACCCAATAAAAAAAGGATGGGCAGCCAGCAAAACGCATTTCTGTTATTTTGCCTTTGCTTTTCCATTTCATTTTTACTGCTCGCTGGTTATACCATTACTTTTTCAGGTGCCATTGTGCGTTACCGCGCAGTAGTTTTACCCTTTCTTTTTTTACCCGTTTTACAAAAACTTGATTTCATTAGAATACCATTCCTGAAAAAGTATGTTGAGTAAAGAACTATCCAAAACGCCAGACATTGACTTTTAAAAGTAATTTTTTGTAGCCAGGCATCGGATCTATGGTCATCGTTCCTTGCGTCGCACGCTTGTACATTCTGAACATAGCTGAACAAGCCCCGAGCCGTTGGCTAACTGCTGAGGGCAAAGAATCATAGATCGAAGCTCGTAGGTAAATGCCCATAGCCATCCTTCAGTACAAGTGTGCGACGCAACCGGGATGCCATGAAAAACCATCTGCCCGGCCCACAAAAAATAAAATTTCCATAACAAACGTGCAGGTTATTTTTGCAGCAATTTATGGTTACACCATCTGATAAATACGAAGCAGTCATAGGCCTTGAAGTGCATGCACAGCTTGCCACTAACAGCAAACTCTTCTGCGGCGATAGTATTGCTTTTGGTGCCGAACCAAATACCCATGTTAGCCCCATAACATTAGGCCATCCCGGTACTTTGCCAAAGACCAATAAGAAATCCGTGGAATATGCCGTAAGAATGGGCCTCGCCTGCAACTGTGAAATTGAACGCTACAACTATTTTGCCCGCAAGAATTATTTTTACCCCGATCTGCCAAAAGGTTACCAGATATCGCAGCATACAACGCCTATTTGTAAAGGCGGTTATGTAACCATTAAAACGGAAATAGGCACACGCAATGTGCAGCTTAACCGTATTCACATGGAAGAAGATGCAGGTAAAAGCATTCACGATATGGATGATCAGTTTACCTATGTAGATTATAACCGTGCCGGTACCCCGCTGATAGAAATTGTAACAGAACCAGATTTGCACAGCGCAGAAGAAGCTTATCAATATGTAACGGAAGTGCGCAGACTGGTGCAATGGATTGGTATTTGCGATGGCAATATGGAAGAAGGCAGCCTTCGCTGCGATGCAAACGTATCCATCCGTTTAAAAGGCGAAACCGAATTGGGTACTAAAGTGGAAGTTAAAAACCTCAACTCCATACGCAATGTAAAAAAAGCCATTGAGTACGAGATTGAGCGCATGATACAACTTGCCGAAAGTGGTGGCCGCATTACCCAGCAAACAAGAAGTTTTGATGCAGCTACCGACACTACTTTTTCCATACGCGATAAGGAAGAAGCGAATGATTACCGCTATTTTGCCGAGCCGGATCTGGCGCCTTTTTTATTAAGCGAAGGGTTTATTGAATCTGTACAAAAGCGTATGCCTGAGCTGCCACTGGCACTACAGCAGAGGTATCATAACGACCTGGGATTGAGTGAATACGATGCAGCCCAACTGAGCATGGATAAAGAAACAGCGGCTTATTATGAAGCGCTGATACAACACACCACCAACTACAAAGCTGCCGCCAACTGGATTACCGGGCCGGTTAAGCATTACCTGCACGAACATAAAATCTCACTGGCACAATTTTCACTACAGCCGGAGCAACTGGCCGGCTTGTTAACGTTAACCGAAGAAGGTAAGGTTAATTTTTCTGTTGCGTCAACAAAGCTGTTCCCGGTGTTGGTTACAGCAAAAGATAAAACGGCTTTACAGCTTGCCACAGAATTAAATCTTTTACAGGTAAGCGATACAAACGAACTGGAAACATGGGTGCAAATGGCCATAGATAAAATGCCCGATAAAGTAAAAGAATACCAAAAAGGCAAGAAAGGTTTAATGGGTTTGTTTGTAGGCGAAGTAAAAAAAATAAGCCGTGGCAAAGCAGACCCAAAACTGGTTACCGAATTACTGGAAAGAAAACTTAATTAATATTTCTATAGATCTAAAAAGAAAAAATGAAACAGATAACAGCAATTGTATGGTTGGCGCTCGTGGTATTTACATCTTGTAATGGTGGTGGTGGCGACCCAAACAATTTTACCGTTAGCGGTAAAATTGAAGATGCCCAATCGCCAAACGTATTTCTAGAGCAGGTAGGTTACGACAATACCGGCCAAAAAGTGGTTGATTCTGGTAAAATTGCTGCCGATGGCAGCTACAGCCTTAAAGCTGTTGCCAAAGAGCAAAGCCTCTATCTTATTACCATAGACCATAAATCTATTGCCGTTTTTGTTAACGACAACAGCGATATAAAAATTAGTACCAAGCTCAATACCACTTACCGGGAGCCTTACATAAGCAACAGCGATGCTACCAAAAGCATTTATGCGTTCCTCAATACTTTTCGCGAAAAAGATTCTATGTTGGCCGTTACTTATTACCAGATAGATTCTATCAGCAAAACAAATCCAGCCGATAGTTCTCTCTACACCCTGGAGCAAACTGGGGGAAAAATACTCAGCTCACTCGACGATTATATGCGCAATTTTGTTCAAAAGTCCAATAGCCCCGCAGCCATTTATTATGCGCTCAATATAGCCGCTTCAAAAAATGCCATGCAACTTGCCGAGATGGATTCACTAACCACGCAGGCTGTTGGCAGGTTTAAAGAACACGCCGGGCTTGCCGCATTTAAAAGCCTCTTAACACAGGCGCAGGCCTCTTCGGCGGCACAGCAAAATTCTGCGGCTCAGTCCACTGCAGATTATCCTTTGCTAAACCAGCAGGCACCCAGCCTTACTTTAAACGATGTAAACGGCAAGCCGTTAAGCCTAAGTAGTTTTAAAGGCAAGTATGTACTGTTAGATTTTTGGGCAAGTTGGTGTGGCCCCTGCAGGCAGGAGAACCCCAATGTAGTAGCAGCCTACAATAAATTCAAGGATAAAAATTTCACCATTCTCGGCGTATCGCTCGATTCAGAAAAAGCAGACTGGATTGCTGCCATTAAAGACGATGGCCTTACATGGTCCCATATCAGCGATCTTGAACGCGGGGCAAGTCCACAGGTAGCAGCTTACCAGTTTTACGGAATTCCTTTTAATGTACTCATTGACCCCACAGGAAAAATTATTGCAAATTCCCTGCGCGGTCCCGCATTAGAAGCCAAGCTCGCCGAAGTTTTAAAGTAATTTTTTGGGCCCGGCAATAGAACATTTTGCATCGTTCCTTGCGTCGCACACTTTTACAGCATATCAAAATGCAGCTTTTATCGTAGCGTAGATTGCAGCGGTAATCAACAAAACGCAAAGGCTTGAAGTTTTAAAAACTTCAAGCCTTTTTTACAACCCCTGCCTATTATTCTTTATTCCCCATTGACCATTCTTCATTCCTCATTTTTCATTTTTCATTCCCCATTTTTCATTCCCCATTCCCCATTCACCATTCCCCATTCACTATTCACCATTACTCCTTCACAAACTTTTCCACCTTCGTTCCATTACCATCTTTCACCCTCACCATATAAGTACCTGGCGCAAGGCTGCCCACACTAAAACTAAACGCCGCAGCCTTAGCCGTAAACTGTAGCAATTGCTTACCCTGTATATCAAGAACCGCAATGGTGCTGGTTATGGCGGCATTTAAACCCTTTACTGTAAGCTTATCTTTTGCCGGGTTGGGGAACAATTGTATGCTACCCGGTCTTAAATAAGCGATGCTTACCGTTTTGCTATAACTAAACTTCCCATCTTTATCCACTTGTTTAAGGCGGTAATAATTATTACCCGCCAGCGCTAGTTTATCGGTATAAGCATAATCTTGTACTGCTGCACCTGTGGCTACACTATTTACCTGCGCAACAGCAGTATAATTAACCGCATTACTGCTGCGCTCCACCGCAAAGTATTTATTGTTTAATTCGGTAGTAGTTTGCCAGTTAAGGGTAATGTATTCTTTGGTTTGGGTAGCGGAAAATTTGCTGTAGATAATAGGAAGTACAATATCATTATTAAAACGGACTAAAGCAATATTGGTAAAATTGTATTCGCCATCCTGGTAGCCTGCCCCACCCATTACAATCTTTCCATCTGCCTGTATAGCCCCATAGCCTGCGTAAAGAATGCCCAAGTTTAAAAAGCCTGTTACGGCTATTCCATTTTCGCCAAAAGCAGGATCCAATGTGCCATCCATATTATACCTTACAGCCCCAAAATAACTATTTGGATCGGTTGTAGCATATAGACCAGTTAGTATAATTTTTTCTCCTGCAACTTCAACATGATAAGCTTTGGCTACACCATTGTCTTCTATCGGCACAACTGTGTAACCCATTTTATCACCAAAAGCAGAATCTACAGAACCATCAGCTTTAAATCTTGACAAAGCCATTTTATAACTTATATCACCTGCAGTACCTGCTACTAATATTTTGCCGTCGGGTTGCATAGCAATATCATTAAAAGTTGCATAAGTAGCATCACTTTGCTCAAATTTTATTCCTGCAAACCCATCTTTATCCTCGTCAAAAGTATTATCTAAAGCCCCATCGGGTAAAAGCCGCATTACAAAAAGGCCAGGGCTAAAAGTTTCACCACAGATCAATATTTTATTATCAGGCTGCACTGTAATTGCACTAATATGGCTAATTGAAAGGGTGTAAGAAGGAAACATTACACCCCCTGTTCCAAAACCGTTATCGTAATTGCCATCCGGTAAAATACGGGCTATAAAACCGCTCTGGGATTGCTTTTCGGTTTGCTCAATATAGCCCGTAAGAAGAATTTTACCATCAGCCTGTAATGCCATATCAGCAACCCCATCTTCATTTCCAATATTTAAAACCAGCACCCCATTATCGCTAAAAGAATTGTCTAACATTCCATCGGCATTTAAACGAATTACTGCAATATCAGAATAGCGGTCAATATTATTGCCTACAACCCTGCCACAGCCAATTATTTTACCATCTTCCTGTATGGATAAGGCCCTCATCTGATCGGATATTAATATGTTTTCCACCCTTTTTATTATAGCCTTTCCATTATCGCCAAAGGTTTCATCAAGGCTGCCATCTGTATTAAACCTTGCAAAAATAAAAGCTATATCTTCTTCCTTATTTGCATCATAAATACCTCCCGTTACTATTTTACCATCTTTTTGAATAGCTACAGCCGTACAATTGCCGGTAAATGAATCTTCGAATAATTTTCCATTATTACTAAAGGTTTTATCAAGTGTGCCAGGCTGTGCGTTAACTGTAGTCCAGAAACTTAAAAAGCAAGCTGTTGTGTAAATAAGTTGTTTCATAAAAGAGATTTTAGA
>JBBRDW010000048.1:0-31848 GCA_038203525.1 Chitinophagales bacterium
ACTGAACCATTGACTGGCGTTGGAATAGGTATTTTAAATCCATTTGTGTTGTTTACTGTTTGATTTCCGTTTTCGCTACTCAATTCTTTTTGGCATGAAAGAAATACTAAGCAAATTGTAAATATTGTAAAAATAATTTTCATACTTGATTGATGTGTCTTACTCATTTTTTATTTTTTATTTTTGTTTAATTTTTTATTTTCGTGAGTTGCTATTAAATTTCTGCCAACGTTGAGTATTGCTGCAGTTGGGGAATTGAACAACTGTCCGCCCGGAACTGAAGCTAAATTAATAAACAAAAGCCGAAGTTAACCTACAAAAGTCCAACAGAATTACGTCCGCCGAAACCAAAGCTTGGATATGCACTGCCGATGATTGTTCTTCCGTCAAGCCCCAATTGCAGCAATACTTTTGTTAGCTGATGTGCTTTCGTCATAAGTGCTGAGCTAAATACGTATCGATATAGTCGGCAACACTTTTTAAAATAGTTCTATAATTTTCGATTGTTTCCTCTGTTAATTGTTGTGCTGAATCCTCATGAATGATTGCATGTCTTCGTCCAAGTATTTCGTTTATTTTGTTGGTGTCAAACGGAGGATTTTCAAATATATTTTCACCATTTACTTGCTTGAATAACTTGATTAACTCTGTTAAACCAGTTTTGCCTAGGGGAAACTTGGTTTCAAATTGAAGATGGGGAACAACATTATGATTATCGTCACATAATTGATTAGTCTTGGTTGCAATTGCATGAACTTCCACAAACTTTGCAGCGTTGTAAGTATCGGGGTTTTCTAGTGATTTATGTATTAAATTGTCTGCCGTGAAAAGCTTCAAAGAATTTAGCCTTAAATGCAGTGGCAATAAACTTTGCTGTTTGTTGCCTGATACTACTAAATAGTGATACTCTTTTAAAATATTTTCTATAAAAACTTGCAATTTAGTAACGCATGAAACAATTGCAAGTTTTAAGAACATTTTTCGATTGTCTTCATTTCCGCCTGTCAATTCTACTCTTGCATATGCAATCAAAGTATCAACATCTCTCAATGAATTTTCGTAATCGGTGGTTGCTGTAAAATTAGATGGCATCTTCTAAAGTCTTTATCCATTGATTTACTCGGTAGTTAAGAATATCCTTGTCAGAAGTTCGCTGAGAAATGGAGGCTTTAAAAGCAGCATTATCAGTAAGCAATTCCAAAAGCAATGTATTAATAGCTTCGGCATTCTCAATCAATTCAGCCGCCTCATATTTTGTAAATCCCAAAAGAATACAATCTGCTAACGCTCTATTTACTTTAGTTTTTCCGGTTGAAATATCTTTAAAAGCTCTGACCGCTCCAAACACAGAAATAACTTTACCTATCGCACTTGTAAAAACGCCTTTTAGTTCATTAACTTTTGCTACAGTTATGTCTTTCCTGCTACTCATGTAATGATTTAAATAAGTAACCATCCTTCCTTTGTAATTCTGTATTTCATAATTTCCTTCATCATTTTGAATCAGATTTTCATAGAGAGCAAAAAATCTTATCACAAATTCAACATCCAAAAATCTATTATGGGGTTCTTTGAGGTTGAATATGTCCATTAATTCTTGGCTTTCGTCCACAATATCTTTTGCTAAATCATTTAAACGTCCTCTATATAGGCAATTCCTTAATTCTTGATAATTTAACGTGACCGCACCTTTATTGAGCCTCATAAATATATCATACTTGATATCTGGATGACTGTCTTTCTTGATGACATTCACTCGTAGCAGACCATTAGATAACATCGACTTTGCTTTCGGTGGGAGGTCTTTGAATTTCATTTTCTCAAGATCTTTCAAAATCTCAAGTTTCTTTAATGTAAATTCATTTTGGAAGAACCTCAACAAGGAATTCAATCTTTGAAGACCGTCTATTACCAACCATTTCCCATCGCTTTCTTCTGCAAAATATAACGGCGGTATCGGTACATTCATGATAATTGATTCAATTAGTTGGGATGCTTTGTCGTCCTTCCATACATACTGTCTTTGAAAAGGCACTTCGAGAATTATTTTAGCGTTGTCGCCTTGCATCATTGATACAATGAATTCTACAGAATAATCGTAGGAAGTCGAGTTTAGGAACCTTTCTTCGCTTGGAACATCTATAATTAAAATGTCCTCATCTTTTTCAAATATTTCTTTACTCATTAATTATGTTTTGATGTGTTGATGTGTCCAATAGCATATCAGCTAACGGTCGGGTATTGCTGCAGGCAGGGAATTCATTGCTGTGTCCGACCCCAACCGCTGATGAATAAAGATATAAAAGTAAAAGATAAAAAACAAAAGTTCAAAGGTGTTTGTCCTGCCGAAACCGAAGCTGATAGGGAGCCGCAGCCGAAGATTACAACGTCCTGCCTTGCTTGAAGCAATACATTTGTTAGCAGTAGGGAATTTAACTTTTTGCTATTGATTGTTTTGATGCAAAATAAGAAATTGCAATTCCGCCCATTAGACCTAGAAACAAGAAATTTGTAACATTGAAATTCTCAAGCGGCAGATTGATTTGAGCTTTATTTCCAAAATTTGCAGCAGCAAAAATATTTGTTTTTACTATCAACCATTTATATCTAAAAAGTCCTAATAAAAATACAGATGCTAATAGGATTAAAAGATTTAGTAATCTTCCTTTCGGTGAACGAATTGGCGCTACTTTCCATATTAATACAGTACAAATAGGTATTAAACTTAGAATCAATCCTAGAGAAACAATCTTGTCAGATTGACCATCTAACGAATTTACTGTGTAATTAACTCCTTGAACGGTTGGAATTGTCCATTCAATAAATGGTCCATTATAATATTCGCCAAAAAAAAATAGGACGAGTGAGAGAATGCCTGTTAAAACTATAGTCAGTGTTGTGTTTTTCATTTACTTTTAGTTTATTAGTGTGAATGGTTGCCTTAACCTGTAGATGTTTGATAAAGATAATTAGAAAATCCAATAGAGTTACATTTATTTGTATTGCTTAAACGGTAAGATGTCTTTATTGTGTTAGCTTTTAACCCGCTAAACCTAAAGAAAATTAGAAGAAAAGAATGCAATTTCCTCATGTCAGTTAAGACAGTTATTTAAGATTAAATTCATGGTCTGATAGACATTTATACAGCAGGTCTATAGTTGTGTGTTCTTGGCTTACTGCTAGCTTGTGAACTATGGAACTCGTGAACCCTTGCTGCTTAACTTCCCCAAAGTACAAGAGTGCGACGCAACGAATGCTAAATTCCTATTCTTCTGCCCGGCTAATAAATGACGTTAACAATTTTTAATAAAATAAAATTTGTGCAATTACATGTATGTACATACATTTGTAATGTGAAATTAGAAGAAGCCATAAAAAGTACAAAATTTAAAAACGAAGTGCATAAGGCAGGGTTGAATATTTTATATACAGCCTGGTGGTTAAAGACTATTATGAGCAGGCAGTTAAAGGAATTTGGGTTAACACACGAGCAGTTCAATGTGCTGCGTATATTAAAAGGAAAATACCCGGAGCAGATTTGCGTAAAGGAAATCGCCTGCCGAATGATTGAGAAAAACTCAAACGTACCAAGGATTATAGACCGGTTGGAGGTAAAGAAACTTGTAAAGCGTAATGTATCTTTAGCGGATAAAAGAGAAACAGTGGTAACACTGACGAACGCCGGGATAAATATGCTGGATATAACTACTTCAAAAGTAGACAAGCTTTTTGAAGCAGTTTTAACAATGGATGAAGCCCGGGCAGCAACATTAAATGGTTTGCTTGAAAAGGTGAGAGAAAAAGAAGTTTAATTTTTTTTGATTAAATACATGTATATACACTTAATAAAAAAATATATTTATGAAAACAATATTGTATAAATCCAGTGAAAGAGGCTATGCCAATCATGACTGGTTGAAAAGTTATCATTCTTTCAGTTTTGCAAGTTTTTATGATCCTGAAAAAATTCAATTTGGCGCACTGCGTGTGCTTAACGATGATACCGTAAAAGCGGCTTATGGCTTTTCAAAACATTCGCATGATAATATGGAAATAGTATCCATTCCTTTATCAGGAGACCTTGAGCACAAAGACAGCACCGGCCGTCATGAAATTATTCGCCAGAATGATGTACAGATCATGAGCGCCGGCAGCGGTATTGCCCACAGCGAAATGAATGCGAACAAAGACAGGGAAGTGAAATTTTTGCAGATATGGATTTTGCCTAAAGAAAAAAACATAACACCCCGTTACGAGCAAAAAACGTTTGACCCTGCAGACAGGCAAAACAAAATTCTAACTGTTGTTGCCCCAGACGATGAAAAAGCAGTTTGGATAAACCAGGATGCGTGGTTCTCATTGGGTAACATGGACGAAGGTTTTGAAACTGCCTACCAGGTAAAGAAGACCGGGAATGGTGTATATGCATTTGTGCTGGAAGGAGAAGTAACCATCAATGAACAGCCTCTTTCAAAAAGAGATGCAGCCGGCATTTGGGAAACGCATGAGATCAATATTAAAGCAAACAGCGCGGCTCAACTATTGCTGATTGATATTCCTATGCAATTCAATTAATTTTTTTAAACAATAAAACCATACAATTATGTCAACGTACAAAATCGATCCATCGCATTCAGAGATCCACTTCAAAGTAAAGCACCTGATGATTACCAATGTTACCGGTAGTTTTTCAAAATTTGATGCAACATTAACCGCAGACAAAGAAGATTTTGCCGATGCAGTTATTTCGTTCGAGGCTGATGTAGCAAGTGTTTCAACGAATAATGAGCAAAGGGATGGACATTTGCTTAGCGATGATTTCTTTAACGCAGAAAAATATCCAAAGCTCGCATTTGCCTCAACAGGCATTGAAAAAACAAGTGATGATGAATTTAAACTCACCGGAAACCTAACCATTCGCGATATAACCAAACCAGTTGTTTTGAATGTTACTTATGGTGGTACCATGACGGACCCCTACGGACAAACTAAAGCCGGTTTCGAGATTGACGGTAAGATTAACCGTAAAGATTTCGGTTTAAGCTGGAGCGCAATAACCGAAGCAGGTGGCATAGTGGTAAGCGACGAAGTAAGGCTGTTTCTAAATGTACAGATGATAAAGCAACAAGCTTAATATTCTAAAATTGATTTAATATGATAAAGGAGGTTGAAGGCGTGTTTAAGTCATCAGCATTCCACATGGTGGGTGATGGCTTCAGGGTAGCAAATTATTTTCCAAACGGTAATAAGTTTGGCCAAAAAATAAGTCCATTTATTTTACTTGATTATCACCCATCATTTTATTATACACCCACCACACATAAACGTGGCGTGTCCGTGCATCCGCACCGTGGGTTTGAAACGGTAACGCTTGCATTGGATGGTTATGTGGCGCATAACGATAGTGGCGGCAACAGTGGCGTTATCGGTCCCGGCGATGTGCAGTGGATGACTGCAGCAAGCGGGGTGCTGCATAAAGAGTATCACGAAGAAAACTTTGCAGCCAGAGGTGGAAACATGCAAATGCTTCAGCTTTGGGTTAATTTACCAAAGTGGGCAAAGATGAGTGCGCCAAAGTATCAGGCGATTGCCGGTGAGCAAATGGGTAAGGTTCAACTGCCAGGCAATGCAGGCACAGTAATAGTTATAGCCGGTAGCTACCAAAATACAAATGGGCCCGCAACAACTTTCACACAAATTAATATGTACCGCGTTTTGCTTAACAAAAGTGGAATGATAAAGCTGGACTTTCCCGCCCGTCATAACACCGGTTTCTTAATTATCAGTGGTGAAGTTCTTGTGAATAATACCTTGCTAGCAAAGGAAAACGACTTTGTATTGTTCAATCACAACGGCAGTGAGATAATGGTTCTTGCAAATGAAAATTCCCAGTTCATCGTGCTTGACGGCGAAGAAATTGATGAGCCCGTTGTCCAGTATGGGCCGTTTGTAATGAACAAACCCGAGGAAATAAGCCAGGCAATTGAAGATTTTAATAATGGTAAATTTGGAGTATTGGAAGACGACTAGAATAGAAATATTTTGAACCAGGCTAAAGGAATATGAATTAAGCTTTGGTTGCGTCGCACACTTGTACTGTTGAATTATCTATCAGCTTTTAAAATACAAATAAATGACCTCAGCAAAAGTTTTATCCGAAAAATACAGAACAGAATTAAGCAATGGCAGGCATAAGTTTTTTGCCGATGAACCCGCTTCCGTTGGTGGGTCAGACACAGCGCCAGCTCCCGACGAACTGCTGGAAGCAGCGCTTGCAAGCTGCAGCGCAATTACCATAAAAATGTATGCCGAAAGAAAGAATTGGGTTTTAGCAACGGCAGAGGTAAGTGTAAGTTTAGAACGGATTAATGGAAATACAACGCTCAGCAGAACTATTTTTTTAGAAGGCGAATTAACTGATGAACAAAAGCAGCGCCTTGTACAAATAGCAAAACTTTGCCCGGTCTCCAAAAGCCTGTCAGGCACCATTGAAATGTTTACAACATTAAAATAGTTATCATGGAATACCTTATTTATCGCAAAGAAAACAGGGGCAAAAAAGATTTAGGCTGGCTGCAAAGCAATTTTTCTTTTAGTTTTTCCAGTTACCAGAACCCCGTAAACAACAGCTTTGGCTTACTTAAAACTTTTAACGACGATTTTGTGAAACCCGGCGGAGGCTTCGGTTTGCATCCACATTTTAATATGGAGATCATCAGTGTGTTGCTGGCCGGTAAAATGAATCATAAAGATTCCATGGGGTACAGCGATGTGGTGGAAAAAGACTGGGTACAAATTATGAGCGCAGGCACTGGCCTACGCCACGAAGAATATAATGTTGGTGTCGATGAGGTAAATTTTTTGCAGATTTGGGTTGAGCCGAAGCAACCGAATATTAATCCACGTTATCAAAGAAGAAATTTTCCGAAACAAAACCGGAAAAATAAATTGCAAACAATTGTAAGCAACGAAGAAGGGCAGGAGCATTGCTGGATAAACCAAAATGCAAAACTTAGTATGGGATGGTTTACCGCGAATGAAACAATTGAATACAAATTAAATCCAACCAATAAATGTGTTTACCTGTTTGTAATTGAAGGTAGTTTGAAAATAAACCAGGAAACAATTGGTAAAAGAGATGCCATAGGCTTATGGCAAACCGACAGCATTTCTATATTAACTGAGCAGGAAGCTGAATTTATTATTATAGAAGTGCCGGTAAACCAATAGTAAAAATGTCGGGTTTTGTTGCCGAAATATATTTAGAACGTACAAGGGAGTGACACAACAGACGATCCCCATTGGTATGCTGTTTGTCCCAAAAACATACCAAAATAACAACAGCACTTTGATATAAACTTAGCCACTGGAGTCTTAAATTTTAATGAAATGTGGTAAAGCCGTCTATTTTATTAAATTTGCCCTCTTTTAACACAAGACCATGCAGGAGCTGATTGATAAAATTGACAAGGACCGCCTTCCCAGGCATGTTGCAATTATAATGGATGGCAACGGCAGATGGGCCAAAGAAAAAGGTCAGGACAGGCTTTACGGTCATTTTCATGGCGTGGAAAGCGTTCGCAATATTGTAGAGGGATCCGTAGAACTAGGCCTCGAATACTTAACGCTATATGCTTTTAGTACCGAAAACTGGGACAGGCCCGAACCCGAAGTTACCGGCCTTATGGAACTGCTGGTTGACAATATGCGCAAAGAAACCCCGGTATTAAAAAAGAACAATATTAAACTGCATGTAATTGGCGACATTCAAATGTTGCCCGAACATGCAAGAAACGAACTGTTAGAAGTACTTGCCGAAACAGCAGACAATACCGGCATGAAACTTATAATGGCATTAAGTTACAGCAGTCGCTGGGAGTTGGTGAACGCCGTAAAAAACATTGCCTTAGATGTGGAAGCCGGCAAAATTTCAGCCGCCTCCATTACACAGGACACCCTGCAGGCCTACCTTACAACCAGTGCTTTTCCCGATCCAGAATTAATGATACGCACAAGCGGCGAATACCGTATAAGCAACTTTTTATTGTACCAGTTGGCTTACGCGGAGCTCTATTTTACAAACGTGCGTTGGCCCGATTTTAGGAAAGATAATTTGTACGAAGCCATTATTGATTTTCAGGGCAGGGAAAGAAGGTTTGGAAAAATAAGTGAACAGGTAAAGCCCGAAGAAATTTCGCATTAGGCCAAAAAAATAACCAAATGCATTTTTTTAATACCAGCTAATCTTTTCATGGCATCCTGGTTGCGTCGCAATCCGTTCATCTTTGTAATAAAAATTTAGCTTTAGCATCACAAGAAATAAAAAGTTTAAATGCAAACAAGTTACCCACAGTAGTGAATAACACGAACGAACAGAACATTTGTTTTAACAAACAGTTTTGATACAATTCTGATTATTCCTTTTAATTTGCCCAACTTAATAATAAAAATGCAATGCCGGCAGCATCAAACGCACCGGTAACGCCTTTAAATAACAACCGGATGCAGCGATTTTACCAGTTTCTTATAGGGTTATTTATCCTTAGTTTATCAGGATTTACAGCCCAGGCACAGGTGCAAACCAACACAGATAATTCATCCGACACTACTGTAGAACCCATAAATTCACTCGATGCAGACCTGCTCAATATCTACAACCAGAAAACCCCGCAGAAATATAAAATAGCGGGAATCCAGATTACGGGAAACAAATATTTTGACGAATCGTTGCTTATTTCAGTTTCCGGAATTAGTATCGGCGATGAAGTATCCATACCTGGGGCCGATGTTTTTTCAAAAGCAATTTCCAAATTATGGGCTCAGAACTATTTTAGTGATGTAGCCATCTACATAACAAAACTTGAAGGCAAAAATATCTGGCTCGAAATAAATGTAACCGAGCGGCCAAGGCTTTCAAAATATAATTTTAAAGGTATTGGAAAGAGTGAGGCAGATGATCTTGGCCCTAAAACAGGCGTAATCGTTGGACGGGTAGTAACAGAAAATATGAAGCGTACCGCTATCGATGCCATTGACAGGTTTTATTTTGAGAAAGGCTTCAGGAATGTAAAGACAAGGATAGAAGTTAAAAAAGATACCGCTTTTGAAAATTCAGTAACACTGGAATTTAATATCACCAAAGGTGGTAAAGTAAAAATTAATGATATTGATTTGGTCAATAATACCGTAGCAGATCAAAAGCTAAAGAAGCAAATGAAAGGCACAAAAGAAATGACACGCCTTACGTTGTTTCCTTTAAAAGATTCTACTGGCTTTGCTAAGCCAAAGGTCTATAGCTTTAGTAATTATCTTAGCGATAAGGGTTTTCTCTCTTTTTCTAAAACAAGAGACGTTTTAGACCCATACATGCGCATGAAGCTTTTGTCTTCTGCAAAGTTTAACGACAAGAAATACGAAGAAGATAAAGAGAAGATTCTTAATTATTATAATTCACTTGGTTACCGTGATGCTGTAATTGTAAAAGATACGCAGTATTACAACACCAAGGGGAATATGAATATAAATATCAAAATTGATGAAGGCAGCAAATATTATTTCGGTAACATTTCATGGAGAGGTGCTACAAAATATCCAGATTCTTTATTGACCGCCATACTCGCAATTCATAAAGGCGATATTTATAACATTGATCTGTTGAACAAAAAGCTTGGTAAATCAGTTACCCCTGAAGGTGGCGACATAAGTGGTCTTTACCAGGATGACGGTTATCTCTTTTTCAGGGTTGAACCTATAGAAACAGCTGTATATAATGATACAATAGATTTTGAAATTAAAATTACAGAGGGCCCTCAAGCAACTTTTAAAAATATCCGGATATCAGGTAATGAGAGAACAAAAGAATATGTAATAAGGAGGGAATTACGGACGCTGCCTGGCGAGAAATTCAGCCGGAGCGATGTTATCCGTTCCCAACGCGAAATAGCAAATCTTTCTTTTTTCGATCAGGAAAAGATTAATCCCAATATAGTGCCCAACCAGGATGATGGTACAGTTGATATTACCTGGGGCGTAGTAGAAAAATCCAGTGACCAGCTAGAATTAAGTGCGGGTTTCGGTGGTGGAATAGGTCTTACAGGTACGGTTGGTATTTCGTTTAATAACTTCTCAATCCGAAATATTTTCCATAAACAAGCATGGGATCCATTGCCTGTGGGCGACGGGCAAAAGTTAAGTTTGCGTTTACAAAGTAATGGCCGCGCCTACCGATCTTATAATATTTCATTTACCGAGCCCTGGCTTGGCGGTAAGAAAAGAAATTCCTTGTCAGTTAGTTTTTTCGACACAAAATTTGCCAATGCTTATAACCCATTTACGGGACAGTACGAAAAAGCTGCAGCCGACACTTCTTTTTTTAAAACAACAGGGTTTTCTGTTGGTTTTCAAAAACAGTTGAAATGGCCCGATGATTACTTTTCGTTCGGGGCAAGTTTTAACTACGCTCGTTATACGCTCAAGAATTATGCAATTGATCAAAGTTTGAAGCTAAGCGATGGTACACTTTTCAGGAATGGATATTCCAATAACGTCAACCTTAAGTTTACGTTGACACGTTACTCACTCGATCAGCAGATATTCCCACGTAGTGGTTCAAATTTTTCGTTGAGCCTGGCATTAACACCACCATTCTCACTTATAGATCCAAATCTTGTTACAGCACTTAACCCTTATAAGTTGATAGAGTATCACAAATGGCGTTTTACGGGAGAATGGTATGTGCCAATAGGAAAGCCAAAAGGAGAGGAGCATAACCGGCAGTTTGTTTTAAAACTGGCTGCTAAATATGGGTATTTGGGCCGCTATAATAACGATCTGGAGATTTCTCCTTTCGAACGCTTTCAGGTTGGAGACGCTGGCTTGAGTAACAGTTATGCATTATTAGGGTACGATATTATTGCCCATAGAGGTTACCCGGTTTACGAATCGTCTAATCCGCGGGTCAATCCAGATCAGCAGGGCGCCTCACAGTATTTTACAATTTTTAATAAGTATACCATGGAATTGCGATATCCGTTCAGCACAAGCGCAAGTAGCACTATTTATGGTCTTACTTTCTTCGAAGCAGCAAACGGGTGGTATTCCTTTAAAGACTATAACCCTTTCCAGTTGCGCCGTTCAGTTGGTGTAGGCATGAGATTTTTTCTGCCAATGTTTGGTTTACTCGGGTTCGATTATGGTGTTGGCCTAGATAGGTATAAACCAGGTTCAACGCTGAAAGATGCTTCAAGATTTACATTTATGCTTGGATTTGAGGCAGATTAATTCTTTAACGTTTATTGTTAAATTCATAAAAATGTTGGTTATGAAAAAAATCCTGCTAAGTACTTTTGTATTGCTATTTTTTGCGGTAAGTTCCTTTGCACAACGGTATGCAATTATCGATACCAAATATATTCTCGGTAAAATACCCGAATATGTTGATGCCGATAAAAAATTACAGGCCGCAAGCGAACAGTGGCAGAAAGAAATAGACCTTAACCAGGCCTTGCTAGATAAAATGTATAAAGATTACGATGCTGAGCAGTTTATGCTAAGTGACGAGCTTAAGAAGAAGCGCGAAGATGAACTTTTCAATAATGAGAAAGATTTGCGCGACCTGCAAAAAAAACGTTTTGGATACCAGGGTGATCTTTTTAAGGAAAGAGAAAAATTAGTAAAGCCATTGCAGGACAAAGTTTACAACGCAGTTCAGAAAATTGCAGTGGCTCGCGGCTACGATTTCATACTTGATAAAAGTGAAGGAATTACTGTTATATTTGCCGACCCAAAATTGGACAAAAGCGATGATGTTTTACGAGAATTAGGTATCAAGTAAAAAACCATCAAAAAATAAATTAATAATTCAAAAAACAAACATGAAAAAAGTTTTCTTTTCCGTACTTGCTTTTACCGCTGTTTTAATGTCTGGTGAACCAGCAAAGGCTCAGCAGTTTAAGGTCGGTGTTTTCGATCTTGATGTAATGGTTACCGCTATGCCTGCTTACCGTGCCGTTGACAGTCTATTGCAGATTTATGAGAGAGATTCTTTAGGTGCTGAATATGAAGTCTATGTGAGCGAATTTAAACGCTTGGATAGTACCTATAAAGCCGATTCTGTGCTCGTAGCAGCAGGTACCAAATCAAAGACGTTACTTGACTATACCAATTCAGAACGTACTAAGATGTACACAAATCTAGCATACTGGCAACAAATTGCTCAAAATAAATCTGATGCAAAAAAAGGTCAGTTAGCGCAGCCTTTGTACGAAATTGTTGCGGCCGCATATAAGAAAGTTTTGGATGCTAAAAAATACACGCTTATTCTTAAACCTCAAACCTACGAACTTGGATTTCCGATAGACAATATTTTTATATCAGTGGCAAAACAATTGAAACTTACAGAATTACCTCAGCAGTTATTGTATCTTGGTGATGATCCTGATGCTGATAAAGTAGCGCCTCCTGCCAAAACTCCGCCAGCTGGTACTAAGCCAAAGACAAATTAGTAAAATTTTATAATTTATTATAGCGAAACCATGCCCCCAAAGGCGTGGTTTTGTTATGCGAATGCCGGGATAAATTTGTTTAAATAGATTTGCCGACTCCGTAACGCTTAACATGAAAAGGTATTTTTTTACCCAGCATTTGTTTGCTTTTAGGCTTTTGTTGCGTCGCACACTTTTACTGTATATCTATTTGCAGCTTGGCCTGTGTTTTATTCGAACTTCCGTTCGCGGTTAATAAATAGGCGATTATTTAAATGGCGTAGACCTTGTTTACTTTCATAAGAATATTTGATTTTTAGTTTATTATTGAAGATTAGTTATCACAATCAGGTTTATATAGATTTCTTAAATAAAACTTTGCTTTTTGCCGTTTTGTTTAATTCATTACCTTTGCCGCCCTATGCGTTTTACGGTAATGTATCCAACCAGGTTGTATTTTACTTTTTATCAGTCTTCCGCTGCGCAGAATTTGCCTGTATTTCATTGATAAACAATGGTATATAGTACAAGTGTGCGACGCAACGAAAGCCGATCAGGGAAATAAAGCCGGGTACCAGATGCTTTTTATTTTTTAAAAAAAATTGCAATTTTTAATATGGCCATCAAAAAAGACAACCGCACAAGACCCAGTTTTTCGCAAATTACAATTGGTCTTGCCTCTCCCGACAGTATTCTGGAGCGCAGTTTTGGTGAAGTTTTAAAGCCGGAAACAATTAACTACCGTACTTATAAACCTGAAAGAGATGGTTTATTCTGCGAGCGTATTTTTGGGCCGGTGAAGGACTATGAATGCGCCTGTGGTAAGTACAAGCGTATCCGCTATAAAGGAATTGTGTGCGACCGTTGTGGTGTTGAGGTTACGGAAAAGAAAGTGCGCCGCGAAAGAATGGGGCATATTAAACTGGTGGTACCAGTGGTACATATCTGGTATTTTAAAAGTTTGCCAAATAAAATAGGTTACCTTCTTGGAATGAGCTCCAAAAAATTAGAGAGCATTGTTTATTATGAGAGATATGCGGTAATTCAAGCGGGTATAAGAGAAGACCGTGGCCTGAAAGGCGGTGACCTTCTTTCTGAGGAAGAATACCTTGACATTATCGATAATCTGCCAAAGGATAATCAGTACCTGCCTGATGAAGATCCAATGAAGTTTATTGCAAAAATGGGCGCCGAAGCTGTGCACGACCTTTTGCAAAGAATAGAACTGGATGAACTAAGTTATACTTTACGTAATACGGCTGCTACCGAAACTTCTCAGCAGAGGAAAGCTGATGCATTAAAGCGGTTAAGTGTAGTGGAGTCTTTCCGTGATGCTAGTACAAGGATTACTAACAGACCGGAGTGGATGGTAATGCAGTATATTCCTGTAATACCACCGGAACTGCGACCATTGGTTCCATTGGATGGTGGTCGGTTTGCGTCGTCTGATTTAAATGATCTTTATCGTCGTGTTATTATACGTAATAACCGGCTAAAGCGTTTGTTGGAAATCAAAGCTCCTGAAGTAATTCTGCGTAATGAAAAGCGTATGCTTCAGGAAGCCATCGACAGTTTGTTTGATAACTCCCGTAAATCTAATGCAGTTAAAGCTGAGGGTGGCCGAGCGTTAAAATCATTGTCAGATGTATTGAAGGGTAAACAAGGACGTTTCCGTCAGAATCTTTTAGGAAAACGTGTAGACTATTCAGGTCGTTCGGTAATTGTGGTTGGTCCTGATCTAAAAATTCACGAGTGCGGGTTACCAAAAGATATGGCTGCTGAATTGTTCAAGCCTTTTATAATTAGAAAGTTAATTGAAAGAGGTATCGTAAAAACAGTTAAGTCAGCTAAAAAACTTGTTGACAGAAAAGATGCTGTTGTTTGGGATATTCTTGAAAATATATTGAAAGGTCATCCTGTTATGTTGAACAGGGCACCAACACTTCACAGGTTATCTATACAGGCATTTCAACCAAAACTGGTTGAAGGCAAAGCCATACAACTTCACCCATTGGTAACTTCAGCGTTCAACGCTGACTTTGATGGTGACCAAATGGCGGTTCACGTTCCATTGAGCAGTGCCGCAATTTTGGAGGCTCAGCTATTAATGCTGTCTGCCCACAATATCCTTAACCCGCAGAATGGTACACCTATCACACTTCCTTCGCAGGACATGGTATTGGGTCTGTACTATATTACCAAGGCGAAGAAGACTACTGAAACCGAGAAAGTGAAAGGTGAGGGCATGACTTTCTATAGCATGGAGGAAGTTATTATTGCATACAATGAAGAGCGGGTTGATCTTCATGCAGCGATTAAAGTAAGAACCTCGGTACGTCTGAATGGTGAACTTGTAAAAAAGCTAGTTGAAACAACGGTTGGCCGTGTTTTGTTTAATCAGCACGTGCCTCAGGAGGTAGGGTATATAAATGCCTTGCTGACTAAAAAGAATTTACGTGAAATCATTGGAGATATCATTAAGATCACCAATGTTCCAAAAACTGCCAAATTCCTCGATGATATTAAAACGCTTGGTTTCCGCATGGCGTTCCGTGGTGGATTATCCTTCAGCATCAACGATCTTATTATACCAGCTTTAAGAAATGAGTTGCTCGATCAGGCAAAAGTAGAAGTAGATGAAGTTTGGGAAAACTACAATATGGGTCTTATTACCAATAACGAGCGCTATAATCAGGTAATTGATATCTGGAGCCGTGTTGATACCCGTATTACTGAAACACTGATTCGTGAAATGCAGACCGATAAACAGGGCTTTAATTCTGTTTATATGATGCTTGACTCTGGTGCCCGTGGTTCCAAACAACAGGTTAAACAGCTTGCGGGTATTAGAGGGTTAATGGCAAAGCCAAGAAAAAGTGGAAGTAGTGGTTCTGAAATTATTGAGAACCCCATCCTTTCAAATTTTAAAGGCGGTCTAAACGTATTGGATTACTTTATCTCCACACACGGTGCACGTAAAGGTCTTGCTGATACGGCTTTAAAAACTGCAGATGCTGGTTACCTTACCCGTCGTTTGGTGGATGTGGCTCAGGATGTGGTTATTGGAGAAGAAGATTGCGGTACACTCCGTGGTATTGCAACGAGTGCTTTAAAAGATAATGAAGATGTAATTGAACAATTGTCTGATAGAATTGAAGGCCGCACGTCACTTCATAATGTATATCATCCATTAACGGATGAGCTGATTATTGAAGCCGGTCTTGAGATATCTGCTGATGTTGCTAACTATATAGAAGAATGTGGTATTGAAACTGTAGAAATACGTTCTGTTTTAACCTGCGAATGCAAACGGGGTGTATGTGTTAAGTGTTATGGTAAAAACCTTGCAACCGGTTACATAACACAAAAGGGTGATGCTGTAGGTATTATTGCAGCACAATCAATTGGCGAACCGGGTACGCAGTTAACCTTACGTACCTTCCACGTGGGTGGTGTTGCGGGTTCTTCATCTGTAGAATCTAATTTAGTTGCAAGATTTGACGGCACCATCCAGTTCGATGGTTTACGTACTGTTCAAACAGTAAATAACGAAGGCGATAAAGTGCCTATTGCAATTGGACGTACTGGTGAGGTTAGAATAATGGATCTTAAAAATGACCGCCTACTTATTACCAACAACATTCCTTATGGTGCTACATTGATAGTTAAAGATGGCCAAAATGTAAAAAAGGGTGAAGTAATATGCACATGGGATCCGTTTAATAATGTAATTATCTCTGAGATAGCGGGCGAAATTAAATTTGACAGCGTTATTGAAGGTATTACTTTCCGCGAAGAAGCCGACGAACAAACGGGTCACCGCGATAAAGTGGTAATTGAAACAAAAGATAAAACAAAAATCCCTGGTCTTATAGTAGAAGGTAAGGATACTAAAACCTACAACCTGCCAGTTGGAACCAGGCTTATTGTTGAAGAAGGAGATTCTGTAAAAGCAGGACAGGTTATCGCCAAGATTCCAAGAACCATGCGTAAGAGCGGCGATATCACGGGAGGTCTTCCACGCGTAACTGAATTGTTCGAAGCGCGTAACCCAAGCAACCCCGCGGTAGTTTGTGAGATCGACGGAGTTGTTGCTTTTGGTAACGTAAAACGTGGAAACCGCGAGATAGTGGTAGAAGCAAAAGATGGTGTAATTAAAAAATACCTTGTGCCGCTTACCCGCCAAATATTGGTGCAGGATGGCGACTTTGTAAAAGCCGGTACGCCAATGTCTGACGGACAAATTGCGCCTGCTGATATTCTTTCCATTAAAGGTCCGTTTGCCGTTCAGGAATATGTAGTAAACGAAATTCAGGAAGTGTACCGTTTACAGGGTGTGCGTATCAATGATAAGCACGTTGAAGTAATTGTACGCCAGATGATGAAGAAAGTTGAAATTGTTCACGCAGGCGACACGAGATTCCTGGAAGAAGATTTGGAAGATAGGTTCGATTTCAATGAAGAGAACGACCGCATCTTCGATAAAAAAGTAATTACTGATCCGGGTGACAGCAGTAAATTCAGGGCAGGACAAATTGTTACTGTTCGTGAATTCCGCGAAGAAAATTCTGTAATGCGCCGCGCCGATAAAAAACTGGCTGAGGTACGCGATGCAGAACCAGCAACAGCTACACCGGTATTGCTCGGTATTACCAAAGCTTCACTGGGTGTACAAAGCTGGATATCAGCCGCATCATTCCAGGAAACAACCAAGGTACTTAGTTCAGCAGCCATACAGGGTAAAACCGATTACATGCTCGGTTTAAAAGAGAATGTAATTACAGGTCATCTCATCCCTGCAGGTACGGGGCAAAAAGAATTCGAAAGCGTAATTGTTGGCAGCAAGGAAGAATACGAACTACTTTCTACTGCACGTGAAGCCATGAATTTTGACGAAGAAGAATAATTCCAAGTCTTTATAAATTAAACAGAAACAGGAAGCAAGCTTCCTGTTTTTTTATGCCGGTAAATTACCAAAAGCAATAAGAAAAATACATTTTTTGAGCCCTGCAAAGAAGTTCATTGGGCATCGTCACTTGCGTCGCACTCTGGTACTTTTAGATTTCTATGGATCTTTTAACGGAGCGAATATTGGCTGTTTTAAAGGTTTTAATGCCTCAAAGTCCTTGGCTAACACAAAGCTTTTCAAAACTCTTTGCTTAGAAAGAAATTATCTTAGTAATTGAACAACCAGATTATTTATTAACCGGTAGCGACATGTAAAAAATATAAAAATTTAATATCATAAAAAATGAGGCAGGCAATGATATCCAAATGCTATCCTTAACTTTTATCCTAACTGCAACACCTAATAACATTAAAAGGGCGAGGCCCCCTGCAGAAATCAATAAAATAAATTGAATCTTTAAACCCACCAGCAGACCCACCGCCCCCAATAATTCTAAAACTGCGGTAAGTGCTCCTACTTTCTCAAGCCCAAACCGCTTGAATTCATTTTTCATTTGTGGTGAAATAAAATATGAAATTCCATAACCCAAAAAAGACAGACTTGAAATTAAAATCAGCACATTAAGCAAGCTCATTGTTATATTAATTTTAGTGATACAGCGGAAATGAAAAGACTTAACATTAACAGGAATAAAGACGGCATATGCTTCTGCCAGGGATTACCCACTTTAAAATGGAAGTATTGCGCTGATAACATAAGAAATGCAATAAGTAATGCCGGAATAAGTACCAAATCCGGATACCAAATACCAGCAACCAACAATGTTGACAGGGCTATTTTAGTAGAACCTACCATGGTACGGGTTAAATTACTCAAGCCATATTGTTTAAATTCCCTGACGATATTATCAAATCGAAAAATCCAAACGTATGCTATAGACAAAGCAACGATAACTTGAGCGATTGTAGCGTAATTAGTCATTTGGTATTGATTTAGTTTATTAAAATTGTTGATTATGGCTTGGTATAATTTTTATAAGCATTTTTTGTTTTGTTGGCTTACTACCGAAACTGAAGACTATGTTGAACAGGGTTACATTTTACACCTCTATTTACGATATCGTGCGCAATCTACACTTTTCTATTTCATAGAATTATAAAAGATATTCATTGCTTTGTATTTGTTAATCGTTGTATAAAGCAGACTATAACCGATTGGTTATGCAACTTTTCAGGCAGGCCGCCGCAAAAAGTTAGGGCATAAAATTGTGCGATCCCGAAACAGATTCAGGGTTTCCAAGTATTTCCGATAAGCGCTTGGCTTGACTGTTGCCATGAGAGTTTCCGCCAATGTTGGATACTGACCAGCAGGATTCTCCGCTTCAATCTACTCTACGATAAAGGCTCAATAAAATTACCGGCCGTACAAGAGTGCGACGCAAGGAACGATTCCCAGTGAACTACGCGCTGCGCGTGGCTTGGCTCAAAAATGGATTTGAATGGCAATAAAACAAAAGGCCTCCGATTGGGAAGCCTTTGTAAAAGAAGGGAAAAAATTTATTGCTTAACAATGTTTTGGCGAGCTATAATATTGCCCGCTGCATCGGTTAATTTTACAGTATAGATACCGGGTGCAAGTTTTGATAGCGGCACCTGAATAATTTGCGTTCCCTGCGCTACACTATATTGCTTTGAAAACAACAAGCGGCCTGAAACATCGTACACGAGGCAATTGTAGCCCGCAGCTGATGATGCATTGATGTTAATATTTAGCAGATCGGTAATCGGATTGGGATACACAAAAATTAAACGCTTTGCCTGATTTTTAAGCAAAATAATATTGGAATACTCCACCTGCCCATCGTTGCTGGTTATAGCGAGCCTGTAATAATTATTACCGGCAAATGGTTTTGTATCGGTAAAATTATGATTACCCTGAAGCGTAGCTGCGGTATAAGGTAATATGCCCATTTCGTCGAAATTTATTCCGTTAGCGCTTTTTTCCACGGTAATTTTTTTTACGTTTACAGCCTGCAGCATATTTATGTGCAACAGGTTGGCTCCGTTTATGTATTCACCAGTAAAATTTGAAAGCGTAATTGGTAAAGCGCTGCCATTGAGTGTTGCACTAAAGCTTGCTTTGGTATTTCGCAGGCCATCGAAATAAAGCAGATAACTATGGTTGGCGACTAAGTTGGTAATGGTAAGTACGGCATTAGAAGAAAATGTTTTGCAGGAACCCGAAACCGGCTGTGGAAAAGCCAGACCGGTGGGGCAGGAGTTTACGTCGTAAACAGCAAGCCTTACGCCACTGCCTGTGCAGGCGGCCTGCGAAGAAGGTACTGTCAAATATCCTGCTATAGAAAGCGTTAAAGAGCCATTGGTAATTGCTCCTGTTTTAAAAGCGTAAAATGCATTGTTGGTAACCTGTGTGCCTGTATTGGAGCAGTTAACAGCGTTGTACTGAGGGTCTGCGTTTTTATTACTTGTTGCATGTACCAGATCGAAATTAACGATAGTACCTCCGGGTGTTGGTGCGGTTGGGAAAACAGCCGGGCATTCATCATTGGGTATAACGGTGTACGACAGCAGGCTCATTTCACTGGTGAATAAACCGGAGCATGGGCCGTAATTTAAAGCAAGCTTTTTTACAGCATAAAGCGCACCGGTGTAGGCTGAATTGTCCAGCGACCTTCTGTCAACATAGTTTAAAATGGCGTAGTACATTAACTTGGAAGGATTGAGGTTTGGAATAAACTGGCCTTCGTAGGTATCATTTATATGTGCAAGATTCAATGCGTGCCCGAGCTCATGGAGTATTACAGTTTCAAGGTCGTACTCAGAATTTGCCGGGAAACAAGGCCCGACGGTAAAAGCGACCGAACCAATGGACACGCCAGGGTTACGAACTACAACATCAAATCCCGTTTTTTGCGAAGCATAGACTTTGCCTGAAAGGCAGCCGGAGAAAAAGCTTATCGTTTTAGCCAGGGTACCATCACCTAAGGGCTGGATGCCACTATTTGTATTGTCGAACATCACCACATTTTGGGCATCATCGGCTACTTTTTGAATGGTCGTTGTGCTTCCTTCTGAAAAATTTACGCCAACCTGCTCTTTCCAGGTACTCAGTGCCCTTTGAAAAGTTACTTTTTCGGGTGCGGCACTAAAATTCTTGCCACCACCGGCTGTATTGGTACTGTACAGAAGGGTGTACCCACCAATGCCATTGGCATTCATCAATCTTGGTTCTGCAAAAACAGAATCATAGCCATTGGTATTTAAAAAAGTAGCATTGATCATGCTGTAATAAACGTTTAAGGTAGAAAGCGCATGTATAACAGTACCGGTATTTGAAATTACACCGATTGTACCAGTGGCCGCCCGGGAGGGAACTTTTACAACAATTTTTGTATCGCTCCAGGAAACGAAATAATAGGAAGTGTATGGAAGTGTAAAATAAGAGGTAGCCCCAGAAGACGGACTACCGTCAACAAATTCTATCCCACACTTACCCGAAGCTGTAGCGCCAAAGCCTGACCCATTAATTGTTAGCGTGTTATTAGCCGGATCGTTTAAAGCGCCGCCGTATACTTTAGCAGGAGAAAAAGAAGTAATGCTGCCTAAAACTGTTTCACTTCCATTGGGTAAAACAGGAGATGTAAATAAAGCGATATTAAAGCTATTATTTACAATATTAAATAGTTTTCCAGTTTTTTGCTGTATTAAATTATAAAGGTTGCTTTCAATTTTTTCATAGGATGAAAATGGAGCGTAAGCAATATTTTGGTTTTTATTATAACGTAAAAAACCCTGATCATCGCTGTATACAGCAAATAGATTTTTTTTGGTAAATGGCGATTTTAGATTGATGCTGTTGGGGGTACAAAAGAAAATACCAATGTTACCTTTCATAAGTTTTAGTACATCGCTCACATCTACAAAATTTGAGCCGACTGAGCCTCCTTCTGTGAGTACTTCTATTGTTTTTTCTGAAACAGATCCTTTAAACGTTTTATAAACTTCAACAGTATTCGAAGTAAAGATCATGGTACGGGAATCGTTCCAAAAACTTTTCTGTTCAACAACTTCTCCCTCTGCAATAAGAGTGGCATTTTGTATTTTTTCATCAAGTTCTACCTTGTACAATTGCGCACCGGAGCGAAAGTTGGATAAGACAAGTACAAGGCAAAACAGCATTAGGTGAATACGTATTTTTATTAAGTTGTCATTCATAAATTATTTATTAGAAACTAAAAGTACCTAAATCAATCCGAAATAAAAAAGGCCATCTATTAAGACAGCCCTTATAAAAAAAATAGTTAGTATTTACCATTTGTCTACTTCCTCAGTATTGATGTTTGTTGCAGCGTCTGTAATGGGTTCAATGGTTTCTATCACTGGCTCCTTTTCGGGTTCTGAGGCAGTGATGTTGGGTTCTTCAAAAGGGGCATTGTTATTATCGTCGGCCATTTCCGGATACTCATGGTTGAATGCATCGAAATCGAAATCCGGCATCAGGTCTGTCTTTACATACTCAATCGCCTCACCCAATGCTTTCAGGAATTTATTAAAGTCTTCTTTGTAGAGGAAAATTTTATGCCTGTCATATCCATCATCATTAAAGCGTTTCCTGCTTTCGGTAATAGTTAAAAAATAATCGTTACCACGCGTAGCTCTTACATCAAAAAAATAAGTTCTTCTTTTACCAGCTCTTATCCGTTTGCTGTAGACACTCTCCATTTTCTTTTCGTTATTTTCGTAAGCCACTTCTTAGATTATTTTAGTTGTAAAGTCTTTATGCAGCAAATATAGTATTGTTTTGAAACTGCCAAAATTTAAAGCAGTCATTTCGTTTTTTCTTTTGGTATTAAACGCAGAAAAATTATCGCCATACATAAACTTTCTTTTTAACAATAAGCTTCCTGCAGCCGCGGGTTCAATCGTGGCATTTGCAGTAAGCGAATTAATTAATTGACGAAATTCTTACAAAAATAACAACATTTGGTCCGAGGTGAAACAATGTGGCGTAGCTGCAATGCCGCTTCGGCTAAACATAAATGCGACGTTTTTATACAGTGTTTAATAAGGTGGAATCAATAAAAAAACACCGGCTAAATTTCCGGTGTTAATTGGTATTTGTTACCGGTTATAGCTACCTTAATATGGCAGTGATTGTTTTTTTAAATGATGAGCTAAGGTCAAAAAAAGGAAATTTATTTTTAACAATATGTTTTTATCATTAACTAAGGCTTCTCGAAATAAGCGATAAAATATGTGCATCAGACATAATCGGCCAACGTTCCTCATCGGAGATATACGATTTCGCCACTTTATTGTTTTTTAGAAAAAACCTGTCATTTTGTATTGCCAGGTCTTCAACATTTTCACTAATTTGATCATTTGTGCTGGAATGGCCGGTTAATTCATCTATTAATTTAGATGTTTTATTTGTTCCAGCCAGGTGTAAATTGTTAACTGTAGTGAGCGGTCTAAATATTATTATCGTACACATAGGTACCTGAGTGTTTATTTCAAATGCATAATTACCACAGTTGATCCGAATAAAAAATGTGATTTTTCACATAAAAGCATGTGATTTTTCACATAAAAAAATGTGATTTTTCACATAAAAGCATGTGATTTTTCACATAAAACGAATCTCGTTGTTTTTCGGCTACTTTTTTGGTTGACCTGGCAGCGGTTTTTCATGGCATTTTCGTTGCGTCGCACTCTTTTACATTTGGAACAGTGAGCAGCCATAGGCGACAAGCTATTGGCTACCGGCCAAATGCTAAGCCCAATGCTAATGACTATTGGCGCAAAGCTATCCTGCGAAAAATACGCATGAACCATCGGTACACAAGCAGATAAAGTCTTGTTTAAAAACGAATGCACATAAATGTTGTGGTTTTGTATCGTGTTCAATAGAATTACCTTCAGTAAAAGAGTGCGACGCAACGGAAGATGCGAAAAGTTCAAAAGTCTGGCTCAAAAAAAATAACCTGCCTGCAGCTGCGTTTCGATTGACCACAGAATAAAAATCCCCCTGAAATTCGATGCTGTTCAGAGGGATTCCCATAACTTTTCCGTAAATGTTACCAAAAAAATCTATTTTAAGCTGTTGATAATTGCAACAAATTCGTCTGCAATTAATGAGGCGCCGCCTACCAGGCCGCCATCAACATCGGGTTGCGTAAAAAGTTCGCTGGCATTGCTCGCTTTTACGCTGCCGCCATAAAGAATGGAAATATTTTCAGCTACAGCAGCCCCGTATTTTTCTGCAAGTACAGAGCGCAGGTATGCATGAATTTCCTGTGCCTGGGCGCTACTGGCCGTTTTGCCTGTACCTATTGCCCAGATGGGCTCGTAGGCGATTACTACTTTTTGCACCTGTTCGGCTGACAAATGAAAAAGTGATTCTTTAAGCTGTGTTGCAACAAACTCGTTTTGTGTACCCGCTTCGCGAATGTCCAGCGCTTCGCCGCAGCAAAAGATTGGCGTAAAATTATATTCGAGACAAATGTTTATTTTATCGGCAAGAAACTGGTTGCTTTCATTAAAATATTCGCGGCGTTCAGAATGGCCAATTACCACCACACTGATCCCGACTGACTGTAAAATTTCGACTGAAGTTTCGCCGGTATAAGCGCCGCTTTTTTTGCTATGGCAATTTTGTGCAGCTATAAAAACATTTTCTCTACCTGCAATTTTACTTTGAGCCATTGTTAAATAAGGAAAGGGCACTGCAAAAACTGCCTGTTGATGGGCATCTAACTGATGCGGACTTGCAATAATATCGTCTAATAATTTTTCGCCCTGCTGAAGGGTCAAGTTCATTTTCCAGTTGGCTGCGGCTATTTGCTTTCTCATAATTTTCGGTTGACTAAGTTTTTATAATTGGCCAAAGATATGTTCCAGAACTTTTGTTTCCGCGTTGCTTAAAAGATGCCCCTTCATTTTTTTCCAGTTGGCGATATGTTCCAGGGCTTTGCCCAGTTTATATTTTTCCAAACCGGATGCCCCCCATGTAAATGAAGGTATTTTTTTTGGCAACAGCCCGGTGCCAAATACATTACTGCAAACACCGATTACCGTTCCTGTATTAATAGAACTGTTAATTGCCGTTCTGCTATAATCGCCCATAATTACGCCACATTTAGTGTCTGCTTGTATTTCACCTGCCGTAAATGCATTCCACATATTTACCATACCGCCGGTATTTTTTACATTGCTGTTGGTTGTACCCGCGCCAAGATTACACCAGTTGCCAATAACCGAATCGCCCAGGTAACCATCATGGGCTTTATTGCTATAGCCCTGCATTACCACATTTTTTATTTCTCCGCCGCCAATACAATAAGGGCCAAAAGTTGAAGCACCATAAATTTTTGCACCCATTTTTACAACAGCACCTTCGCATAGGGCAAATGGTCCCCGTATTGATGCACCTTCCAGCACAACCGTATTCCTACCAATATAAACCGGGCCCGAAGCCGCATTGATGGTGGCGCAGTTAACAGTAGCTCCGTCTTCCATAAAAATATTTTCTGGGTTTATATATTGATTGTTTTTCGGAAGCGGCTGCGACTGTTTTCTTGAAATGATCCATTCAAAATCGGCCCTTATCATGGCATCATTCCATTGAAATATTTGCCAGGGATATTCCAGGCGTTTTGTTTCGCGGCTTTCGTAAATGTTTTCAAAATATTGAAGCGGTTTATTTGGTGAAAACTCGTTGGCTTCAACGAATTTTCTACCTGCAATTATTCCTTTGGTATCGGTAAGCGCACCGCCTTCTTCCAGAACCAGCATACGTTCAATTAGATCATTAGTGGGCATTACTGTGGCATCAACCCACAAGTGCGGACCTTGCGGAATTGCAGAATATAAGCCGGTAAGATAGGCATCGGTATGCAGGTAAATTTTTTCATGGGTAAGGTTAGCCCAACGTTGCTGAATAGTGAATATACCCAGCCGCAAAGCCGCGGTAGCACTGCAATTGTTGAGTGGATTCAATTTTACCCGTTCAGCATTATCAAATAATACAATAGACATGGCTAAATATTATAAATGTTGTTTGTTACTTTTTTTGTTACTTTTTACAAAGGCAATTTTTTTAACTAAATCTCCTTGCTACTTTCATCGTCTGTTGTGTCACTCACTTGAACTGAAGAATAGAAATGAATAATGAATAATGGAAAATGAAAATTGAACATTAAAATTCTCCTTGCCTCATTGCCTTGTTGCATTGCTGCCTCCTTGCCCCACTGCCTCCCTTACGGCATTTATGTAAAGGTATTGTTACAATAAAAGTATTCCTTAAATATTGTGGCTGTCTTTCTTCTATTTTTGCCGCAATTTAAAATATGCTATTACGATCGTGATCCGTATTATATATACCATAGTCGTTTACTGTGCGCTGTGTTCTTGTGGTGAGTCTGCAACAGTTAAAAAAGCAGCGTTGCTAACAAACAAGTCTGCAACTGATAGTTTTTTCAACCCCATGTCCGATAGTCAAATAAAGAATTACCAGAGCGCCATAAAGAGTTATTACGATACCAAACTTTCCAATGGATTTAACGGTAGCATACTGGTTGCAAAAAATGGCAAAGTGTTATTTGAAGAATATAAAGGCACTTACAATTTTGCAACGGGTGCACCCATAAACGAACATACACCGTTTCACCTGGCCTCTATTTCAAAAACATTTACCGCCATGACGGTGTTGAAACTTTGGGAGGAAGGCCGCATTTCGCTCGACGACTCGCTGCAGAGATTCTTTCCACAACTACCCTATCCCGGCATTACCATACAAATGCTGTTGAGCCACCGCAGTGGTTTGCCCAATTATCTCTACTTCCTCGATTCTGTGTGGGATAAAAAACAAAAAGCCACCAACTGGGATGTAGTAAATTTTATGATTGCACACAAGCCTGCCGCAGAAGCTTTGCCGGGCAGCGGATACCACTACAGCAATACCAACTACCTGCTGCTGGCACTTATTACAGAAATTATTACCCGGCAGCCTTTTCCGCAGTACATGAAAGACAGTGTGTTTACACCCCTTGGTTTAAAAGACACTTATGTTTTTTCTTCGGCCGATACGCTTAAATATGTGCCCACCTATTCAGTTACAAAGCCGTTCCCCATGGACCATACAGACTGTACCTATGGCGACAAAAATATTTACAGTACTGTGCAGGATCTTTTCCAGTGGGATAAAGCCCTTTACGAAAATACCTTTATTAAAAAAAGCACGGAGGATATGGCTTTTACGCCTTACAGCAACGAACGCAAAACAATGCACAACTATGGCCTGGGCTGGCATTTGTATTTCAATGCCGGCGATACCATTGTTTACCACAACGGTAAATGGCATGGCAGCAATACCGCCTTTACCCGTCTGGTGCAGGACACAGCAACGGTAATTGTGCTGGGTAATAAAGTAAACAGCAATATTTATCACAGCCGCGAAATAGGCAATATTTTCACCGGCAGAGCCGATACCACCAACCTTGATCAATAATAATTTTATGGGCCGGGCATCGGTATTTCATGGATTCGCCTGTTGCGTCGCACTCTTGTACTATCGGATTGAATTTTCAGCTTTTAATATAGCGAAAATGAAGACTTTTGAGTTTGTGCAAATTTAGCCGGTTTCACCTTGCTGCATATATAACTGAAAGTACAAGAGTGCGACGCAACGAAAGCACAATGGGCGTTAAAAAGCCTGGTCCAAAAAAGAAAAATACCGGTTAAGATGACTTGCTGATTTTATCGTAGAAAGTAATTTCGAAATAAGTAATGATGGGCTAAAGAAAGCTGTGAGCTGTTAGTACATCCTTTACATTTCGCCTTTTTCGACTGCTATACTTGAAAAGTTATTTAGTAAGTTTGCAGATTAATTAAACCTAGATGGTGCAGAAAACTTTTGGTATTTATAGTGACGATTTGGAGGGTTGTAATCTGGTTATAGAAACCGGTGATAATTACATTGCAGGCTGGTGTAACGACACACAAGCCAATACTGTAAAGGCTTTTGAACTTTTTAGCTTTACCGAAGCGGATGCAGCAGATTTTGAAAAATTATTTAAAGAAACACAATGGCATTCACGCCTGCTTACTGCTACATTCAACAAAGTAGTATGTATCTGGGGACACCACAAAGCCGTTTGTATACCTGCTGACTTTTATACTATTGAAACGGCACCTGCTTATATGGAACTCATGTTTGGCTCATGCGATGAAGAAATTCTTTGTAATAATGTTGACGCAGAAAATGTGATTTTATCCCTTAAGCCATCTGCGGCTTCAAAGGAAATTGCAAAAAACAATCTGGTGGCAGCAGACCTGCATAAATACTGCCAGCTGGTAAAAGGCCAGCAAAATGGAACCCAGGAAAATAAGGTACACCTTGTTTTTTATCACACCCATTTTATTATTTCTGTTTATAAACAGGGGCGGCTTCAACTGATACAATCCAACACCTATACAGCTGCGGGAGATGTACTTTATGCGGTGCTAAATGCGCTTAACAAATTTGAAATGCCAGTTTCAGAAACAAATATTTATGCCGGTGGATTAATTGATACTACATCTCCGTTATATGCACTGCTCCATTCATATCTCGACCATTTTTCCTTTGAACCAGTTGATAAGGCCTTGTATGCAGCCGAGGGTTTTCATGAACATCCGCTCCATTATTTTGCATCATTCTGTCAATACGATGTATGAGGATAATTTCAGGAAAATTTGGAGGCAGGCGTATTAACCCACCTTCTAAAATGCCTTATACAAGGCCTACTACAGATATTGCCAAAGAAGGATTATTTAATATACTTCAAACGAGGTTTAGTTTTGAGAACGCCAAAACTCTTGATCTTTTTGGCGGCACGGGCTGCATCAGCTACGAACTTGCATCGCGAAGCGCAGCAGATTTAACCATCGTAGAAAAGGACACACGGATGCAGGCGTTTATAAAAAGAAATATGGAAATGCTGGGTGTTGCAAACTGCAAAATATTAAAGATGGATGTGTTTAGTTTCCTCGCAAATGCCAGTGCGCAATACGATTTTATTTTTGCCGGCCCGCCTTATGCACTAAACACAATTGATGATTTGCCAAAGATTATTGTATTGAAAAAATTAATTGCTGACGATGGTTTTTTTGTACTGGAGCACACACCACGAAACAACTATGAGAAATTTGAGGGGTTTAGTTTTGCACGCAATTACGGCACAACCGTATTTTCATTTTTTACTCCATAATCTTCCAATTATAATTAAATAGTAGCAAATGAATGTTCAGCCAGTTTTTATTTCTGGTATTGGTACGGGGGTTGGTAAAACCATTATATCGGCCATCGTTGCAGAAGCGTTGCAGGCTGATTACTGGAAGCCGGTGCAGGCTGGTTTTAACGAGGGCACAGACGCCCTTGAAGTACAGGAACTGATCACCAATAAAGTGTCGATTATTCATCCGGAACTGTATAAATTTTCACTACCGGCATCTCCCCATATTGCCGCTGCAAAAGAAAATGTGCATATTGATTTAAACGCAATTAAAGCAAAATACCAACAGCTTGCCAATAACGGTTGTCAGATGATTATTGAAGGCGCAGGAGGATTAATGGTGCCGTTGAATAAAGATCAATTTGTAATTGACCTTGTCCAGGAACTGGGTGCTAAATTAATTCTCGTCAGCAGAAACTACCTGGGAAGTATTAATCATTCACTGTTAACAGCCGCAGTTTGCAAACAGAGAAATATTGATGTTATTGGCTGGGTTTTCAACAGTGAATACATGAACTACGAAGATGAAATTGTTGAATGGACCTCCGTAAAAAAAATTAACTCTGTGCCTTTTGCAGCTCATATAAACAAGGATTTTATTCTTGCAGAAGCAAAAAAAATGAGAGCGCCTTTATTGTCGCTTTTATAAAACAGTCAGAAGCCGCTTTGAATTTTATGTATCTTTAAGCAATTGCGTAACGCCGCAAAATCTCTATGAATTTTAATAATATTTTTCTTAAGTCGTTCAGGATATTGTTGCTGCCGCTTGCTCTTTTGTATGGTGTTATTATCATCATTCGTAATTTTCTTTACAACAAAAAATACCTGCGTTCAGCGGAGTTTAATTTACCATTGATTTGTATTGGCAATCTTGTGGTGGGCGGTACCGGCAAATCTCCCATGGTAGAATATTTAATCGAATTGCTGTACCCTCAATTTAGGATTGCAACGCTAAGCCGCGGCTATAAACGCAAGACAAAAGGCTATGCGCTTGCAAAAGAAAATACCACCGCGTTAGAAATTGGTGATGAGCCTATGCAGTTCCACCTCAAATACCCTGAACTACCTGTGGCAGTAGGTGAGGAGCGGATTGTAGCTATCCCGCAAATATTGCACGATAAGCCAGACACACAGGCGATCATTTTAGATGACGCCTTTCAGCACAGGGAAGTAAAAGCCGGGTTTAATATTTTACTTACAGCCTACGGCGATCTTTATACAAGCGATTTTTTTATGCCTACCGGCGATCTGCGTGATCAGCCCTCATCTGCTTCAAGGGCAAACATTATCGTTGTAACAAAATGCCCCGCGCAACTTGCTGAAGTGGAGAAAAAAAAGATCATTGATGAACTTGATCCTTTATCAGGTCAACAGGTTTTTTTTACCGCTATTGAATATGGAACGCCTTATCATATTCTTTCAAAAGCGCAGCAACAAATTACGCAACAGGTCGAGGTTCTATTGGTTTGTGGCATTGCCAATCCAAAACCGTTAAAACAATATTTGTTAGAGCATGCATCCACTTATTTCCAAATAGATTACAACGATCATCATATCTTTCGTATTGATGATTTAAAAGATATTCGAAATAAATTCGAAGCCATTTCGGCGCAGCAAAAAATGATTGTAACAACTGAGAAAGATGCAGTGCGGCTGATGAAATTCAGCGATCAGTTGCAGCAGTTGCCTTTATATGTGTTGCCAATAAAACACAAATTTTTGTTTGGAGCAGGGCAGCAGTTTAATGATGCAGTGATTAATTTTATAAACAACTTTAAAGCGCCGGAAGTTGTCTGAACGTAGGGATGGAACGATTGTATGGATTTTAAGGAAATGTTTTTTGGGCCAAGCTGAGGAATATAAATCAAGCATCCGTTGCGTCGCACTCTTGAACTTTCTGGAGTTTATTGAACTTTTATCTAAGCGTAGCAGTTTAACCACAGCGTTACACAGAGTTTTTTTCACTGAGTTGCACGGAGTTTAATTTAGTGTGTTTATTAAATTTTCTCTGTGAAACGCTGTGCATCTTTTCTCTGTGTAACGCTGTGGTTAAACTGCCGAAAAAAATTCCAACCGTACAAGAGTGCGACGCAAGGAACGATCACCAAAGAACTGCTGTTGGGTTACTAAAATTAAAAAATGATATTAACAGAGCTAATTAAAAAATATGAGTAAGAGTAAAAATAAACAAAAGACAAAACCTAAATATAAAGGTGCAGAACAGCATAACTTAAAAGGAACACTTGATATTACCCGTTCGGGTATGGGCTATGTGGTAGTTGCAGATGCAGCGGGTGATGTGCTGGTGCGCCCCGGCGATTTCAACAACGCATTGCACGGCGATACAGTGCGGGTAAAAATTACAAAAGAAAATATATCCACCGGCAAAAAAGAAGGAAGGATTACAGAAGTGGTAAGCCGCAAACAAACCGAATTTATTGGCACGATACAGATCGCAACCAATTTTGCTTTCTTTATTCCTGACAGCGATAAGCCAATGCCCGACTTGTTTGTACCGCTTGAAAGTTTAAAGGGCGCTAAGAACAAAGACAAGGTTGTGGTGCGCATGGTAAAGTGGGAAAAGGGCGATAAAAAACCTGTGGGCGAAGTGGTGAGCATTATGAAAGCCGAAGATGTGAATGATATGGCGATGAAAGAAATTCTTGCAGAGAAAGGTTTTCCGCTTTCGTTTAGCGATGACGTTTTGGAAGAGAGTGAACGCCTGCCAGATTCCATAAGCGCAAGTGAAATAAAAAACCGGAAAGACTTTAGGGAAATACTCACTTTCACTATTGATCCCGTTGATGCAAAAGATTTTGATGATGCCTTATCTATTCGTGTTTTAAAAAATGGTAATTACGAGATAGGAGTGCATATAGCTGATGTAAGTCATTATGTTTTGCCCGGCACTGCATTAGATGAAGTGGCTTATTCAAAAGCCACTTCTGTTTATTTGCCTGACCGTGTAAATCCCATGTTACCTGAGCGGATATCAAACGAATTATGTTCACTAAGGCCAAACGAGGATAAACTTACCTTTTCAGCTATTTTCGAAATGAGCTCCGGTGGCAATATAAAAAAGCACTGGATTGGCAGAACGGTTATACACAGTGATCAGCGATTTACTTACGAGGATGTACAGGAAATTATAGAGACCAAAGAAG
>JBBRDW010000049.1:0-31674 GCA_038203525.1 Chitinophagales bacterium
AGATTCAGTCGAGTATTTGTTTGCAGAAGCTGTTGCACAATATGGCAATACTTTAAAAAAACTTGCTGAATGATTTCGATTGAAGAAGTACTCAAGCTTCATGAATTATCAATACGTTTTTTCGGTGGCAGTTCAGGAACAAGAGATATGGATATGCTGGAAAGCGCAATTGCACGGCCTTTTCAAACTTTTGGAGAAATTGAACTATATCCAACAATATTTGATAAATCTGCTGCTTTGCTGGAAAGTATTGTAAAAAATCATCCGTTTGTGGATGGTAATAAACGAACCGGATTTCTCGCAGTTCTTCTTTTGCTTAAGAAAAGTAAAATAAAGCTTTTAGCTTCTGAAGAACAAGCATATGATTTTGTAATCAACGTTGCTTCCTCACAAATAATTTTCGAAGAAAAAATCCGCTGGTTATAACAGAACTCTATACAATCGCAACCATAAAACCATGAGCAAAAAAATAGCCATCATTGGCGGCGGCAACTTAGGCACTGCCATAGCAGAAGGATTAATAAGCAGCGGCTTTGTAAAGCCCGAGCATATTATTATTACCAAAAGAAATATTGCCACGCTAAAACCGCTTGAAGAAAAAGGCGTGCTTGTAAGTAACAACAACGCAGAAGCAGTACAGTATGCAGATTGGGTAATACTCGCCGTAAAGCCTTTTCAAATACGTGAAATATTGTTGCAGTTAAAACCCAATCTCGATGCAAAACGACACACACTTATTAGCGTAATTACCGGCATTTGGATAAAAGATATACAGGATATTCTCGGCAACGAATTCACGCTTTTCCGTGCTATGCCAAACACGGCAATCGCCATCCGCGAAAGTATTACCTGCATTTGCAAACACAACGCAGCTGCAGAGCAGGTTCAGTATGTGGACGACCTCTTTAGCCGGCTTGGTAAAACCGCTTTCATTGAAGAGAAATTGATGGATGCTGCAACAGTACTTGGTGCATGCGGTACGGCTTATGCCATGCGCTATATACGCGCCAACATTCAGGGCGGCATAGAGATAGGTTTCGATGTTGCAACCGCATCATTAATAGCTGCACAAACAGTAAAAGGTGCTGCCGAATTATTGCTTACACGCCACACACATCCCGAAGCTGAGATTGATAAGGTAACCACGCCCAAAGGCTGTACCATTGCGGGTTTAAACGAAATGGAACACCAGGGTTTCAGTTCTTCGCTTATTAAAGGAATCGCCATAAGTTATAAGAAGATTGTGAGTGATATGTAAGATTTTTTTGAGCCAAACTGCAGAATAGGGATTGAGCTTTTCTTCCCGCCAAGGTGCATGAGCGTCAAATTAAGTTTTAAACGAAATAGCCAGAACATAGCTGTAGAAATGGTTTTAGGGGGTTTTTGCATCTGAATTTTTACGCCAGCAGCGTAACCTGTTGGTAGAAAATTATCATACAAACCATCCTTGCCCCAGCGAGGCAATCTTGCATTCTTGCAATTTATGTAAATCATCAGGCTGCCCCACTGGGCAGATTTTGTTTGGCATATTGATTAAGCTACAAACAGGTTACGCCGCTGGCGTATAAGTGCGGCATTTGAATGTTATTAAATGAAAATTAGCTTGACGCCAAGGCGGGACTCATGTACTTTCAGTTCATGGATCAACAAATTATTACATTAATTGACGGCGTAAAGGCTATGGCACAACAGGCCAACCTGCTCAGATATTTTCCTCAGTACAAGTGTGCGACGCAACCGGGATGCCCAAGGTTACAAAAGCTGGGAACAAAAAAATAATCGGGGAAATTAGCCAGCGGTAACAGGTGTACAGTTACGCATAAATACGCTCGATTGCATCTTTATATTTCTCCATAATAATCTTTCGTTTGAGGCTCATTTTTGGGGTCATTTCTCCCGTTTCGATGCTCCATTCCCGGGGTAATAATTCAAACTTTTTTATCTGCTCCACATGGTTGATGGCGGCATTTATTTCCTCCACAATATCCTTATACATGTTGAGTACTTTGGGGTGGTGTAATGCATCTTCCATGCTCGTATTTTCCAGTCCATTCTGCTGTAGCCATATTTTTAAATTAGCAAATGACGGAACAATGAGAGCGCCAACAAATTTGCGTTCGGGGCCCACCACAATTACCTGTTCTATGTAGAGACTTGCTTTCAGTTTATTTTCTATTGGCTGTGGTGCAACATATTTACCGCCGCTTGTTTTAAAGAGTTCTTTTTTACGGTCTGTTATTCTGAGGCATTTGCCATCCCATACGCCTATATCGCCGGTTAACAGCCAGCCATCAACGATGGTTTCGGCGGTGAGATCGGGGCGTTTGTAATACCCTTTCATTACACTTGGGCCTTTTACCATGATCTCGCCGTCTTCGGCAAGCTTTACTTCCAGGTTAGGTATCGGGGGGCCAACAGTTCCAAATTTCATGCTACCTGGCGGCTGCTGGTTAACGCATATAACAGGGCTGTTTTCGGTAGGGCCATAACCTTCGTAAACCGGGATGCCGGCTGCATTAAAAATACGCAGCAGTTTTTCCTGGCAGGCTGCACCGCCGGTAATAATGCATTTAACATTGCCGCCGAGCGCATCGCGCCATTTTGGAAAAACGAGTTTGTTAGCAAGGCTCAGTTGAATATTATAGAGTAATCCACCACTTATATTATTATCGTACTTTTCTGCAAGGGCCACGCTCCAGAAAAACAATTTTCTTTTAAGACCGGTAAGTTCATTGCCTTTGGCCATTATGCGTTCGAATACCTTTTCCAGCAGGCGGGGTACGGTAGTAAAAAGATCGGGCTTTACCTCCCGCATATTTTCGCCAATTGTTTCAAGGCTTTCTGCGTAATAAATTGCGATGCAGCTAAAGAGATAAATATAACTGACGTTCTTTTCGAAGATATGGTTGAGCGGCAAGAAACTCAATGCTTTATCTTCAGGCGCATCCGGGAAAGGGAAGCTTTCTTTGCCGGCCATTAAATTGCTTAAAATATTTTTATGGCTAAGCATTACACCTTTTGGTGTACCGGTGGTGCCTGAAGTATAAATAATGGTGGCAAGATTATTTTCGCTGATGCCGGCTTTAAATTCCTGCAGCTGTTGTATGTTTGATTCCGCTGCAATTTTTGTTAGCTGCGACCAGTGATCAACGCCTTCTATCTCATCAAATGAATAGATATTTTTAAGCGACGGAACGTACGCACTGATACCTTTTATTTTTTCGAGCAGTTCTTTGTTACTTACAAAAATGTATTTTACCAAAGCATCGTTTAGAATAAATTGTAATTCATTGGCATTGGTAGTGGGGTATATGGGAACAAGCACAGCGCCTGTCTGCTGCACTGCCATATCAGTAAATAGCCACTCTGGCCTGTTGTTACTTACGATGGCTATTTTATCGGTCCCTTCATCGCTTAAATCATTTCCACTTACGCCTAACTGAAGTAAACCAGCACTGAAATTATCAACGATGCCCTTTACTTCGTTGGTACTATAAATTTTCCACACGCCGTTTTCTTTAGCGGCGAGCATATCTTTATTACCAAATTTTTGCAACTGATATTCAATACAATCAAATAATCTTTTTGGATTGTTCATATATGGCAATCGTTATAATTAAGAATACATCTTTAAATATAAAACAGAAGATCAGAAATAATGCGCCTGAATATTTATGTTTACAGCGTTATCATTGATCTCCTTTACCATGATAGGCGTCAAAATATTTTAACGCTATGCCCATACCCCAGCCAACCATTATCCAAACTGGCCAGGCATCGATAGTAAATCCTGAAAAGCGGCCTTCCATAAACCACCACACAATCCATAATATGGGATTTACGGCTATATATGCATAAAGATATTTAATAAAATCCTTTTTCTTTTGAACGTTACGATCTGCCTCCCCAGCCGTTTCTATCTGTTCGTCCATAATTTTTTGTGTTTAAATACCAAAAAAATGAAGTTACTGAAAATCGCTTGGGTAATACATTGCTTAAATAATAAAGCTGATAATATTTTTGGAAGATGAAAGCTAAAAATTACCTTGTAAACAAATAATGAATTTTTCAGTTTCTTAACTGTTTGGAATTAAGTATAAAGTGATTTTTTTAATTCGATTGTAAACAACATTTGTAATATACCTGCTATGAATGAAATTGAAGTACTTGCCAAAATGATAGACCATTCGTTGCTTCACCCAACTATGACAGACGAAGACCTGCAAACTGGTTGTGCATTGGCAAAAGAATATAATGTGGCCACAGTTTGCGTCAAGCCTTATGCAGTCATACAGGCAATAGAATTATTAAAAAATTCCGACGTGCTGGTTTGTTCGGTTATTGGTTTTCCACATGGTAACAGCAGCATTGCGGTAAAAGTATTTGAAACAGAGCTGGCCTGTGCAGATGGCGCATTGGAAATTGATATGGTAGTAAATATTGGTAAAGTTTTGGGTGGGGACTGGGATTATGTTGAGAAAGAAATAGCAGCAGTTGTTGCTGTTACCAAAAAACACAGGGCTGCTTTAAAAGTAATTTTTGAAAATGATTACCTGCCTGAAGATTTTCAAAAAATAAAGCTGTGCGAAATATGCAGCAGGCTAAATGTTGAGTTTGTAAAAACTTCAACCGGTTATGGCTTTATTAAAGGACCGGATGGAAAATATTCTTATGATGGGGCTACGGAACATGACCTTATGCTGATGCGTAAATACGCTGGTGCCGGTGTGCAAATAAAAGCTGCAGGCGGTGTTCGCAGCCTTGATGACCTGCTGCGGGTAAAGGAACTTGGCGTTACAAGGATTGGCGCAACTGCAACTGCTGAAATACTTGAAGCGGCTAAGAAAAGATTTGGAATTATTTCAGGTAATATAGTTGATGAAAATACAAAAGGGGAATATTAAAAAACTGTTTTGCTTTTGCCAGGGGAGCGGTTTTTAGCTGAATAGTATTACCTGACGTACAAGAGTGCGACGCAACGAAGTTTAATAAAAGTACCAAAGCCGGGCTCCAAAAAATTACTTTTATATCTTACTGTTTTGTGAAATCTACAATAACAGTAACCGTTGTAGTACCCTGTGTTACTGACGTGCTGGCTTGAATTTTATTTCCATCAAAGGTTAGTAAGGTAAACTGCTGGGCTCCTATTGTTATAAGGTTACCAGTTAGCGTCCATGCGCCGCTTGCGGCGGAAGATGGGGTACAAGCAGTACCTGCATCTGCAATAAAGTAGGTGGCATCCGCATTTAAAGTATAAATATCATCTGCCTGGCAGGGTGTAAGGTAGGTGCTCAAAATATCAAGGCCATTTACGGTGGCAGCGGTAACTTTATAGTTACCTGAAAGACTTTGCATGGTTATGGTTGCCTGTACCGGCGTTTCACTTTTACTACAGCCAAGAACAGTGAGTGACGCAAAAATGAGGAAGAAGATATTTTTCATGTAAGAGGTGTTTTAATGCAGGAATTTTTATTATCGTTTAAAGCGTTCGGTAATTAAACGCTTTAAATGCGTTTTTATTATCCAAAATCAATCTCTGTATTATCGCCAATATTTAAACTGCGGCTAAGGCCTTTTACGCTGGCATCGCTGCCGATCAGGGAATTATCAAGCACTACTTCAAACAGGTTGGTGTAGGAGCCGATGATACTATCGCGCAGAATGGAATGTTGTATGGTGGTATTTGCCCCAACAGCCACATGGGGCCCTACTATTGCGTTCTTAAGCACGCAACCCGGCCCTATACTTACCGGAGGAACGATAATAGAATTCTCTGAAATCAGGCTTTCGTGTATAGTACCACCAAATTTTTTCAGGAGTGTAGCATTGCTCTCCAGCAGCGTTTCCTTTTTACCGCAGTCGAACCAGTTCTTTACGCGAAAGGGTTTAAATTTTGCGCCACGTTTTATCATACACTCGAGTGCATCGGTAAGGCTGTATTCGCCGTAGGTTCTTATATCCTGGGTAAACAGGTGATGCAGGCACTCAAATAAAAAATTGGTTTCCTTTATCTTATACAACCCCACCAGCGCCATATTGCTTTTTGGAATAGATGGCTTTTCAACAACGTGCGTAATGAAACCATTTTCATCAATTTCTGCCACGCCAAAATTACGGGGATCATCCACTTTTTTTACGCCGAACATGCTGTATTCGCTTGCCATTACTTCCTTTACATCATACTCGCAAATGGTATCGCCAAGCGCTACAAAGACCTCATCGGTGCCTACAATATTTTTGGTTAGTTCAATGGCATGACCGGTACCCTGCCGCTCGTTCTGATAAACAAAATGACAGGTAAGATGCGGGTAAGTCTGCTTAACGTAATCCTGTATTTTTTCGCCAAGGTAGCCAACGATAAAAATAAATTCGGTGATACCTGCGTTGTTCAGCTGGTCAACAATAAAACTAAGTATTGTTTTACCTGCAATCGGTATTAAAGCCTTGGGTTGTGTATATGTATGCGGCCTCAGCTTTGCGCCTGCGCCTGCAACTGGAATAATCGCTTTCATCAAGGTGTTGTCTTTATTAAACAAAGCTCACTGTGTCAGTCTAACACTTTACCGGGGCGTGAAAGTAACTAAAACTAGTTTACCTGCAACAAATTGAACCTTATACTAGATTAAGGATCAATTAAAAAAGTTTTTTGACCCGGCATTTGATTCTTTGTTATGCTTTTCTTGCGTCGCACTCTTGTACGCCAGGAATTCTTTTGAGCTTTTTCAATACAGTGCTGCTAAAACGTCGAATATTACAACCAACAAGCTAAATCTGGAGCTCATCAACAGCTTTTTCCATTGCCGGATTCAACCCCTAACTTGTCCAGTATTTTTTCTAATGGGCAAAACTTTGTTACGGATGACTGAAATAAATTTACCCCTACAAAAACACCTAACAGTAACCAGTTAATGTTTACAAAATAGGCGAGTGCAATACTTGTAAGTACAAGACCTCCTGCAACAGCCCGAACGGTTCTTTCTATCATTTTTTATTTTTTTAAAGTTAATAACTTGATTGCTCTACTGGCAAAATAAATGCACGCACAGGAAACTCTGATGCTGCCGTTTCATTGTATTTTTTAATAAGTTCCAATGCGTTAACTGCATTTCCATCCTGTGTAAAACTGAACAGGAATATCGAATCAAATTTTTCCTCACCACTGGCAAACCAATTGTCAAGCAGGTTTTGTTTGTGACCATCTTTATGACCAATTGTGTCAGTTACACTAAACACGTTGATATCTGCTTCTTCAAAAATGGCTGCAACGGATTGCTGGTATTCTTTAAGGCATGTTACGATTAATAATTTCATGATATGTTGTATTTAAAGCTCAATAAATTGATATAGTACAAGTGTGCGACGCAAGGAACGGTTGATAGAGAACTGCTGCCTGGCTCATAAATATTTACTTTGTTTTGGCACGCATCATCCTGTAATACAATAACGGTATTACCAGTAATGTAAGAAAGGTTGATGTAATGGTACCGCCCATTAGCGAAATAGCAAGCCCCTGAAAAATGGGATCGAACAAAATAATTATTGCACCCAATGCAACCGCACCTGCAGTTAATAAAATGGGTGTTGTACGTACCGCACCGGCTTCTATAATCGCCTGTTTTAAAGGGATTCCTTCTTTTAAACGGATATCTATAAAGTCGATAAGTAATATGGAATTACGTACCATAACACCCGCCAGCGCAATAAAACCAATCATGGAAGTTGCAGTGAAATAAGCGTGTAACATCCAGTGGCCAAGTACAATACCAATAAGCGATAACGGAATGGCAGCAAGCATTACGAGTGGCACTGCAAAGTTTTGAAACCAGCCCACAATAAGGATGTAGATCATAATAATTACTACTAAAAATGCAATGCCAAGATCCCTGAAAACTTCATAAGTAATCTGCCATTCTCCATCCCATTTTAAACTGTAATTATCTTCAAGCTCCGGCTGATGGGTATATTCTTCATTTAACGAATAACCCGCAGGAACTTTGATGCTTTGTAAACTATCGGAAATGTTTGAAATAGCATAAGACGGACTTTCGAGTTTGCCGGCCATATCTGCAACCACATACACTACTTCTTTCTGGTTCTTACGGTAAATACTTTTTTGTTTTATTTGTTTGGTTACGGAAACAAAATCTCTTACAGCAACAGCATTGCCCTGCATACCCACAATTTTTAAATTGAGTATATCATCAATGTTACTTTTATCTGCATCACTCAACTGCAGTTTGATAGCAGTTTGATTAAAGGATGCAGGCTGGTACATATTACCCGCATTCATTCCTGATAATGCAGCATTAACTGTTGCAGTAACCTGTGCAACTGCAACACCATTGCGCATTGCCTTTTCTTTGTCAACCTCTATATGATATTCGGGTTGATCCGCTTCTACCATCCAGTCTGCATCAACAACATCTGTTGTTTTTGAGAACCTGTCTTTTAACTGCTTTGCAATCTTTATTTGTTCATTATAATCCGGTCCATATACTTCTGCAACCAGGGTTGATAATACTGGCGGGCCTGGTGGCACTTCAACAATCTTTGCATTGGCATTGTATTTTTTTGCAATGGCCTGTATGGGTTCACGCATTGCTTTTGCTATATCGTGGCTTTGTTCACTTCTGTCGTCTTTATTTACAAGGTTTACCTGTATATCCGCAACATTTTCTCCCCTGCGTAAATCATAGTGCCTTACCAAACCATTAAAACTTATGGGTGCAGATGTACCAATGTAAGACTGGTAATTTTCCACCATTGGTTGCTGAGAAATATATTCTGCTATATCTTTTGCAACTGCCTGTGTTTTTTCCAGGGTAGTTCCCTCGGGCATATCAATTACCACCTGAAATTCATTCTTGTTATCAAAAGGCAGCATTTTTACGGCAACAGATTTTGTATAGAAAAGCAGCATGGAGCCTAATAATATCAAGACAATGCTTATCATGAATGTCCAGCGCTTCCACCTTTTTTCCAGTAAAGGATTTATGAAAGAGTGATAGATTTTATAAATGCGCGACTGTTCAAGCTGATGCGGTTTGCTCTCTTCATGCTTTACACCTTTCTTTTCTTTTTCACGAAGAAAAATATAGCCCAGATATGGAGTGAGGGTTAACGCAACAATCAATGAAAGCATCATGGCGATGGATGCGCCAATGGGCATCGGACTCATGTATGGCCCCATCATGCCACTTACAAATGCCATAGGCAACACGGCCGCAACTACGGTAAATGTGGCGAGTATAGTTGGGTTACCAACTTCATTAATAGCATAGATAGCAGCCTGCAAGGGCGGCAGCCTTTTCATCTTAAAATGCCGGTGCATATTCTCTGCTATAATAATGGAATCATCAACCACAATACCCGTGATAAATACCAATGCAAAAAGTGTGATCCTGTTGAGCGTGTAATCCATCATGTAATAACTAAATAGCGTTAAAGCAAACGTAACCGGTACAGATAAAAATACTACCAGACCGCCACGCCAGCCCATTGCCAGCATTACAAACAGGGTTACTACAACTATAGAAATAAATAAATGGAACAGCAATTCCGACACTTTAGCAGAAGCCGTTTCACCATAGTTTCGGCTAACGGTCAATTGCACATCAGCAGGTATCAGCTCTGGCTTAAGATGATCAACCTTGCTTAATATCTGCTCTGCCAGCTTCATTGCATCCGCGCCTTTTTTCTTGGCTACGGACAGTGTTACCGCAGGATAATTTGATCTGAATTTATTTGCATTCGAAGTATCGGCTTTTCCATAACCAAACAATACATATTGATTCGAAGTTTCAGGCCCATCTTCTACTTTGGCAATTTGTTTCAGGTAAACAGGTTGCTGCTGGTCTATGCCCACCACAAGATTGGCAACATCATCTGTTGTAGTTAAAAAGTTGCCTGTTTCTACGGAGAAAGCCGTATCCTTCTGTAGCAATGTTCCACTTTGCATTTGTGAATTACTGCCCTGTATCTGTTTGCTTACAGAAAGAAAGTCCACATGGTTTTCCGCCATTTTATCCTTATCCAGAATCACTCTCACTTCTCGGCTGCGGCCACCAATAATGTTGATATCAGAAACATCTGGAATCTTTTTTATTTCGTTGGTCAGTTCCTGTCCAATCTGCTTCAGGCGATAGTCATCGTATGTCTCGCTCCACAGTGTTAAACCTAACACAGGCACATCGTCAATGGCACGTGTTTTAATCAATGGCATGGTAACACCCTGTGGCATTTTATCCATATTCTTCATCAGCTCACTGTACAATTTTACCAGGGAATTTTCTACATTTTCTCCTACATAAAACTGAACGATCAGCATGGCCTGACCTTTCATAGAAGTTGAATACACATACTCCACACCCTTAACATTCGAAATCATTTTTTCAAGTGGTGCAGCTACTTTTGTTTCCACATCTTTTGGTTCAGCTCCTGGATAACCGATAAAAATATCGGCCATTGGCACCTGTATTTGTGGTTCTTCTTCTCTTGGTATTAAAAATGTACTGTAAGCACCAATCAGTAAAAAGGCAATCATCAGCAGTATCGTTAATTTCGATTGCAGAAACGCCTTTGCTATATTTCCTGAAAAACCTTTTTCCATGCTATTATTTTGATTCGTTTATAATTTTTTTGTACCCAACTACAGACCATGAATGAAGCTTTACTTGCGTCGCACTCTTATACTGTTGGAAGTAATGCAGCAAGGCAACGAGTCATTTAGGTAACAAGTTCTCCATGCATTTTTGTTCTAATCTTGTGGTTCTTCTCCTTCCCTCATTGCCACGTTGCCTCATTGCCTTGCTGCCTCTTTGCCTTTTTCCTGCTCATAAATGTTCCGAACGCACAAGTGAGTGACACAACCGGCGATGCCATAAAATACTACAGCCTGTAACAAAATATTTCCCTTGTATTAATCACTTTCAACTTACTGTTTTGCTGTTACCGGAACACCGTTGTATAATCTTCCATCTGCATGCACAATAAATGTTTCATCTTTTGAAAGCCCCGAAAGAACTTCAACTTTATTGCCAAAAGTTTTTCCCAACCGTACCCATCTTAGCAAAGCCGTATTATTATTACTAACCGTGTACAAACCCGTTAACTGATCTTTGTTTATAATACTTTCAACAGGTACCAGTATATTATTTTCTGCAGCCGCAGCCGTTTGCACAAGTCCTTTTACCGGGATGTTTACATTTACATACATGCCTGCATAAACATTTTGCTTGGCATTCTCCGGAATGCTGATTTTGATAATATATTGCCCGCCGCTTGCCTGCGATGACGGACTGATCTGTGTAATTTTACCGGCAATAATTTTGTTGATTGATTTTATATTCAGCATGGCAATATCACCTTGTTTTATTGCGGCAATCTGAGATTCGCCAACTGAAGCGCTTACCTGTAAATTTCCACTTTGTTCAATCGTTAAAACAGGCATACCCGGTGTGGCCATACTACCGGCATCAAGCATTTTTTGTGTTACTGTTCCGCTGAAAGGCGCGGTAACATTGGCATAAGAAAGCTGTGCATTTATTTCATTGCGCATTTGTCTTGCCGCATCTGCATTGGCTTTGGCCGCATTATACTGCAGCGTCATGTTATCCAGTTCTTTTGCAGATGCACTCTGCTGATTATACAATGCTGTAAACCTGTCGTAATCTTTTTGCGCATTGTGCAAAGCAGCATCTGCTTGGGTAATCATAGCGTCTGTTTGGGCACGTTTGGCCAATATATCTGTACTGTTTACGGTAAATAATAACTGCCCCTGTTTAACACTGTCGCCGGTTTTTACATAGACTTTTGTTATATAACCCATAACCCTTGTACTGATATTTGCTGACTGCATTGCTTCCACTACCCCGCTTGCATTGATGCCGCCTGAAATATCATCGTTACCAGGTGTTGCAACGGTAACTATAACAGGATTTTCTTTGGGCATATTTTGTTGTTCCGCTTCATTACCTGAACAACTGTAGACTAAAGTTGCAGCAACCATTATTCCTGTTACAAGCGATGATTTATTTGTAAGCATTTTCATTTTTTTATTTTTCCGTTTTTAATATTATTGATTTGTGGCTGTTAAAAACTGCAGGTAAGCCAATGAAATATTTTTGCTGAACACAGCTTGCGTATAAGCAAGTTTTTGCTGAGATAATTGTGTTTGTGCCATTAGCACATCAGTTGTATTTACAAGACCCTGCTGATACCTGTTTTGCAGTATGCGCAATGCTTCATTGGCCTGGTCAACAGCGGTTTGCTGCTGCTGAATTTTAAAAACTGCATCAGTAAACTGGCGGTAAGTTTTATTGAGTTCTACGCGGCTTTCCTCTTTTTGGTTTTTTAACTCCTCTGACATTTTATTGCGTGTCAGCGTTTGGGTAGCTATTTTATTTTTCGTGGCATTGCCTTTAAAAATATCCCATGATAACTGCATACCTGCCAGGTAAGCGCCTGCACCAAAACCCAGCATAGCTTTATCGTGTAACTGGTAATTGGCAAAGGCATTTAGCTTGGGCATGTAACTCATTTTACTGCTTTTGATTGCCAGATCATAAGATTCTATTGCTGTTTCCATTGCTTTAAAATCTGCCCGGTTTACAGAAAGGGTGTCAACAGCAAAGCCGTTATCATTAGAAATTGCAGAGGATTCAACGGTATAAACAACGCCTGTTTGTTTGTTCATCAGCAGGCTTATATAATCGGATGCATTGCTGATGTTGCTTTTTACATCAGCAAGGTTTGTTTCAATGGTTTTAATTTGAACTTCTACATTCAGCAGATCTGATTTCTGAAGTAGTCCCTGTAAGTATCTGTCGTTCGTGAATTTGTACATTACTTTTGCAGTTTGCAATGCCTCCTGCAAAACCTTTTGAGCATCGTAAGCCATTTGCAATTGCAGGTAAGCCTGCTGCGACTGGTAAATGATTTGCTCCTTGGTCCGTTGCGTTTTAAACTGGTACAGGTCTGTTTGTTTTAAAGCGCTTTTGCGCATATACAGCATATCCATATTAATCAGTGGTTGCTGTACAATTAACTGTGCCATAAAATCCAGCGTGCCGAAAGGGTTGTTTAATATAGCTGGATTAAAGTCTGATACTGTAATGGACTTCTGCATCAGTTTAAATCCAAATGCATTTAATGGATTGTTGGTTGTAATAGCACTATACGAAAAGCCAACCTGGGGTAAAAAAATGGCTTGTGTTTCTTTATAACCAGATGCAGCTATCTGCTCGTCCATTTTTGCAAGCTGAATATTTTTATTATTTGCAGTTGACTGCGCTATTAAATCATTTAGCTGCAGTGACACGACGCTATCCTGCGCATACAATTGCTCTTTAAAAGAAAGCAATACAAGTATTGAAAGAAATGGAAAAAAGAAAGGCCTGTATTTTTTCATCTGATAGATAATTTTCAGCAAAACTACCCTACAGAAAAAGGCTGGTGTGTGACTTATATTACATAAGAAGAATTATTTTAAAAAATTTTGAAAATAGACTTTAGATATCCTGAAACGTGGCGTTATAGCTACTCCCATCCGCTGCGTAAAAAACAATAAAGCATCTCTTTTAGAAGATGCTTTATAAAATGAATAATCAACAGTCTACTAGTTATTAAGGATGAATGATTGCCCATCCCTGCTGTTGCAAAATGACTAATTCTCCATTGCCACTCGGTACAAAAGAAATGAAGCTGTACAACTGTTCTTTGCTGATATTACGCTCCTGCATTGTATTTAAACATTGTGCCAGTATTACGCCCTGCTGCTGCAGTTCTTTTAATTGCTTTTCATAAACGCCGTCGTTCATAAAAACTTTTACACCTCCGCCATGCACCACCAATTCCAACTGCAGCTTGCCTTTTAGCCTGGGATCATTCAGTGAATTTTGCATGTTTTTCAACGTAGCTTTTATCTTGCTGTCATCATCACTATTTAGCTGGTAAGCTGCTTTGTATTTTTTTAATTTAGCTTTTGCACCTGTGTATGTTTGAGGCGTATTGCTTTGTGCCACAGAACTCACTGTAAATAAAACAGAAAAAATCAGTACCGAAATCAATGTTGTAATTTTCATCATGTTGTTTTTTTTAAGTACAAAAAAGAACCGTATAAGTAAGATTTTATGTTCACATTGAAAGTGTATTTGCTTTCTAAAACTATATTACTGTGCAAACGCAATGTCAAAATATTTACCGTAGGATTAAAAATCTTGTTTTGCCAATAAAGCTATACATGGTTATATTTTGTAGCCATCTTTAAAATAACCTTGAAGCTTTACTTGCGTCTTAATCTTTTCGTGCATGAATATTTTTGAGCTTTTCGTTCCATAGTTCACATAGTTTTTTAAGTAATGAAAAATGCATTGGAAAATAATCTAAAAACCAGCTTTCATATAACTCCAGCCCTCTTCCTGCTTTAAAAGAATTTCTGCAATACCTGAGGGGATTATTTCTACAGATTCCAATATGTTTTCTTTTGTTTTATTATTTGCAATAACCATAGTCTTACAAACAGCAAAAACAACATCATGATTACCGAGCATTTTTATATCATCTGCAAAGTTACTTTCTTTCAAAACCATTTCCAGGCTTTCCCCGTGACAAACCACCCTAACCTGAACATCAGCATAATTAAAAAATTTCAAAAGATTATTTATTTGTCCTATCAAACTTCTTTGCACTTTGTGTTCGGCGGAACTAAGTTGAATCAATAGTCTGTGTTTCATCTGCTGATGATTTCTCTTTTTTTTAATTGGCGTTACACCCTAAAGTCTAATTTTATTTTTCAGTACATACTGGCTACCACTGGCTTGGCAGTGCAAGCTGCAAGAAAAGCATGATAGTATTGCGCCGGCCACGTTCAAAAAAAAGCATTTAATTAAAGCAAAGCTGAGGATTTCTAATATATTTTTTTGTGACCTTTGTTACATAACGGTCTTTTTAAAATAGCCTTCCACATATCTAAGTTAAATTAGGAGCCCGGCAACAAAGCTTGATGCATCTGTGGTTGCGTCGCACTCTTGTACTGCCTCAAGAAAAGGAACAAGGTATAGAGGTAAAACATAATTGCTTTTAAAAAATGACAAGTCCTGACTACTCAACTTTTTTTTATTCTTAAACCTCAGCCACAGCCTGCCTGATCAACTCTTTGCCTTGTCGCCTCGTTGCCTGTCGTACAATAGTGAGACGCAACAGACGATGCCACAGGGAACCACGCGCTACGCGTTGCCCGGCCCAAAATATTTTTCAACATACCCTTAACTACAAACTACCTGACGCAAACTACCAACACTTATCTTTGCGCGAAAATTAGCACCAGATGCAAAGAGATGAGTTGGTTTTTGATCTGATACGTAAAGAGCTGGAACGCCAGCGCCGCGGCATAGAACTGATTGCCTCAGAAAACTTTACCAGCCTGCAGGTAATGCAGGCCATGGGGGGCGTTATGACAAACAAATATGCGGAAGGATACCCCGGCCGCCGCTATTACGCCGGCTGCGAAATAGTTGACCAGACAGAACAGCTGGCAATAGACCGGCTTAAACAGATTTTTAATATTGATTACGCTAACGTGCAGCCTCACAGTGGCGCACAAGCCAATGCTGCCGTGGCTTTGGCGGTTTTACAACCGGGCGATAATACCCTTGGCCTTGATCTTAGTATGGGCGGGCACTTAACACATGGTTCTGCGGTAAACTACAGTGGTAAATTATATAAACCGCATTTTTACGGCGTAGTTCGCGAAACCGGTTTGGTAGATTATGATATGCTGGAAGCCAAAGCCAGGGAAGTAAAACCAAAGCTTATTTTTTGTGGCGCCAGTGCTTACAGCCGCGACTGGGATTATGCCCGAATACGTAAAGTTGCAGATGAAGTGGGTGCTTTGCTATTGGCCGATATTGCGCACCCTGCCGGCCTTATTGCCAAAGGTTTACTAAACGATCCTTTTGAACATTGCCATATTGTTACTTCTACCACGCACAAAACCTTGCGCGGTCCGCGTGGAGGCATTATTATGATGCGCAAAGACTTTGAAAACCCGTTTGGATTGAAAGATGTAAAAGGCAATACCCGCATGATGAGCAACCTGATGGATATGGCAGTTTTCCCCGGAACGCAAGGTGGCCCGCTGGAGCATGTGATTGCCGCAAAAGCAATTGCATTCGGCGAAATACTGAGCGATGAGTTTACCAATTATGCCAACCAGATGGTAAAAAATGCGCACGCATTTTCAAAGGCACTGGTTGATAAAGATTACCAGATCATCAGCGGCGGTACCGATAATCATTTGGTGCTTATTGACCTGCGTAATAAAAACATCAGTGGTAAAAAAGCTGAGCAGGCGCTGGTTTTAGCGGATATTACGGCCAATAAAAATATGGTTCCTTTCGACGATAAAAGCGCATTTGTAACCAGTGGTATCCGTTTCGGCGTTCCCGCAATCACTACCCGTGGCATGGTGGAAAGCGATATGCAGTTTGTGGTAAACGCCATAGACCATGTATTGATGAATGCAGACGATGTAGCAGTGATTGCAATCGTTAAACAACAGGTAAATGAATTTATGGGGCAGTTTGTTTTGTACCCCGAGCTGGGATAAGCCCTTTATAAATATTAGCAGGCCGTTGAAATTTTCAACGGCCTTTTTTATGGACCCGGCTTCCTGTTTTCCGCACCCATCATTCCTACTCCTCCGAAACCCTTGTCAATGCTTCATTGTTGGTTGGGATTTGGGTGTGCCAATTGAGTTTTAGAGGGTGCTTCGTACCTTTATTTTATGTTTGTATGCAAAAAAATCAACAAGAGTGGGATCATTGGCGGACAGATAATTGACAAGTCCAGCGGCCATTCGGGTGTACAAAACAATTGGCAGTTCAACAGATAGTGATGAGATTGCTCCTTTGGTTAAAGGGGCTAAACAGGTGATACTTGTTGCTACAAAACAGATTGCACTAAATTTTACTCCTGCGCAGGAGTTGGAGTGCATAGATATTTTAATAAATCATATTGAATTTTTCCAATTGAAAAGCCCCGCCGTAGCGCATATGCGTCAAGCTAATTTTTGATAAAAATCGCTGAAAGTGTTTACCGGTAATAGTTTTAGGTTGTCTTGCAATAAGAATTTAGTAAATGGTTTTAAATATTAATGTGTTGCCGAATAATCTTCGCTTTCATTTGCAAGAAAAAAAAGCAACTGAGTCCGGAAAGTCGCATAGAGAACCAACAGTACAAGAGTGCGACGCAACGGAAACTCAATAGTAGCAATGCTGTTGGGTCAATAAATGTATTCCTTAGCTTGACGCATATGCGCCGTAGAGGGAAGTTAGGCCCCCTAGCAATTCAAATGCCTGGCCCCAAAAAAATACGCTATGCTAATTCTAAAAACATAGCTATTTCGGCTTTGTGCTTTAAATAAGTATCAATAGCAAACTGGTGCATGGCGGCCAGCACGCCGGGATCTTTTGCATCTAAAGCGGGTGGTTTTATTGTAAGTATGTCAGGCGCAGCGGGGTCATCGAAAAACAATTCGATTCTTTGCACCTGCTCATCTGCCAGTATTTGCCTTACATAGTACATGGTGCTTTGCATGTTGCTTTCGGTAATAAGGTCGGGCAGGTATTTTATCCATTGTATATCGCCCCAGTTGCCTCCTTTTACCTGCGATTTTTCTATTCGGTTTCTGTTGCCCGTGCCGGTGCTCAGGGAGAAAAGTTTAAGTTCTGCCTGTTGCAGGCCAAGGCCTTTTCGTTTACCATCGGGGTACAAATAGTCTACACCATTGGTATGGCTGTTAATAGCAAATGCAATAGCGGCCATTGCGGGATTGTTTAATGCTACGCCTCCATCAATATACTGCTGGTTGTAAACGGGAAAATAGGTTGGGCCGGCAGATGTCATTAAGGCAAGATCTTTAAGTTTGGTGGAGGCGCATTTTATAAACGAAGAATGAAAAATTACGGGGCGGTAATTTCTATTATCTGTAACTTCTTCGGGCGAAAGATCAAAGCTGGTAACCATCAGGCGTTTGTCTTGTCCGCCAAAATTTGGATCATTATGCACATCGCCAAGTGTTTTTTCGCCAAACAGGGAATCAAGTATTTTTTTAAGCCTTCTATTTTGATAATCTGCCTGCAGGTGTTCATCCAGGCCCTGCAGCCGGTCGAGGAAAGACTCATGAAAAATATCGCCCGACTTGTTTAGATAAAGATCAACCAAAACGGAGGGTGATAAGCCTGCAGCAAGGCCAATACAAATGATACCACCTGTAGAGGTGCCTGCAAATAAATCGAAAAGATCGAGCGGGGATTTCCCAAATTCTTTGTGGATGCAATCTAAAATAGTGGCGGGAATAATACCCCTAGTGCCACCTCCATCTATAGACAGAATTTTTTGTGTCATAAAAATTGGTTTAATAAATTTTAGATAAAAAATTAAGGTGGTTGCTTGTCATAATGCGCTCTACAATTTCTTCAGGTTTTACGGATCTGTTGCGCATCTCTTTTAATGGGCAAGGATTTTTAACCCCTTTAATATAACTGTAAACATGTTTAAGCAGGTAATCGTCCAGGTCGTCAAGGTCTTTTGCAGTCCTGTAGCCATTGATGGGATCTATAACACCGTCAAAATCGGTACCGAGCGATTGTATGCCCCAGGCATATCTTCCATTCATATCCAGCAGTTCTGCAATATGTCTGATCTGGTTAAATACGAGTTTGGACCAGGCATATAAAATGTCGCGTCTTTTGATATTGCCCCTTGCATTTCTCAGTGCCTGCTTCGATCCTATCCTGCGTTCATCCAACTGTATTCCAAATAAACCACCTGATTGCTCTACCCGTAGAATTTCATCGTCAAAAAAGTTAATGGAGTCTTCGATAAACAAGCCCTCCTGGGCCGCTAAGGTTACTGGAATTCCGCCGGGGTTTGGCAGGCCGGTAACACCACCGTGACTAACTACCAACGGTATATTTCTTTCGGGGAATGTATCATCGAGAAATTTAAAATAATCGAGCCTCGATTTTCTGCTCATGTGCTTGATGTCTATAATAATTGGTTTGATGGGGTTTCCGTCAGCATCTGTTACATCATCCCGCAGCGGTTCAAATGCAACCTTATAACCTGCGGCTGTAAACCCTTGTTCCAGACCGTTCTCCTGATCTATAATGCATTTTACCATACCCCCCATGCTTCTTGCCTGGTCGCATAATCCATTCCAGAAATGATGGGAGAACGTCATGAATGCCGGCTTAATATATCCGTTTTGGCTGCCCCTCAGTTCGCTGAGCCTCTCAAGGGTAACCTGTAATTTATCATCAGTATTCCACCAGGGAAAGTATCCCAGGGCACATAACAATCCATTACCTGGTCAAATACATGACCACCTTCTATAGTTGGTATAAAAATCACTTTTGTTTCGCCAAGTTCGCCATTGCGGTCAGCTATTTCTATATCGGAAAATGAAGTGGCAATCTGGTAGCTAACCCTTCTTCCATCAACCCTTACCAACGATCCTTCCTGCTGTTTTAAAAAGTTCATTTCAGTTTTTAAATCATCCCGGTAACTTGGCATTGCCTGCAGGTGGTCGATCCGCTCTTTGCCAAACTCAGTGGCGAGTATGGTAAGCGCATCAGATACAATTCCCGTTCCCAGTTTATTGATAAAAAACCCCTTCTCCTGTGGGTAAAAAGAGTAGCATACAACGCTCACCCTTCCCTGTAGTAAACTCGATGCATCGCTTTGAATAAAATTGGTAAGGCTGGCGATATAGTTTTTTATTTTGTCGAATAAACTGGGTGCATCTCTGTGCCACACTGAAGTTCTGTGATTTGGATTATTTGATTGTACACAGGGTGTTTGCGCATAACTTCTGGCGTAGGCTTTAATGCCGGGGTGACAATGAATGTCAACAAAAAAATGCGATTCCATATGTTGATGATTTGATGACGTTCTATTCTGATGATTTGCCGGTACGATAATTAACAGCGTAAAAAACTGCCCCATTATCAAATAACCAAATCATCATTTTTTTGAGCTGGGCTGCATTGCAGGTGTTGGTCTTCCGTTGCGTAGCACTCTTGTACTGTAGTAATACTGCTGAACATTTGTGAATGGCTTTACTAAGGTGCGGAACAGGTTTTACAGTTTCAGAATGCAGGGTGCCTAAATGCCCTCTGTAGCAATCACTCTACTAAAGTATAACTTGTTTAAATATGCAATGGAAAAAATTACAATATTGAGTCGTAATTTTTTATTCGGGGAATACAAATAATTCGCTGCAACAGTGGATTTTACATAATTATTTTCGAAATCATTTTTTTAGAATTGATTAAGGCAAAGCCTACGGATTCTCTAGCATTGGAATTGCAGTTCAATATTGATCTGAACGCACAAGCGTGCGACGCAATGAAAGACGCACAAAGAAATGGAGTTGGGCTAAAAATTGAATCTAAAAAAAATGATGAATAAAGATTTAAATAAGAAAGCCTCCAGAATAAGAATTCTACAGGCTTTCTGTTGTTGTTATCTGTAAGCTGCCGGCACAAGTTTATTTTTTGGTTTTGTCTTTTTTTACTTCTTTAGCCGGAGCTGTCTTCTTTGTTGTTAAAGCGGTACTTTTTGTGGCTTTCGCATTTGCTTTTTTCTGCTTCATGTCTTTCTTTGGTTGTTTGGCTTCGTTGTGTTTTGTTTGGGTGGTTTTTTGTTTTTCGGCAGCCGGTGTAGTTTGGGCAGATACTACTGAGGCGCCAAGAATTGTTACGCAGGCAAGAAGGAAAATAATCTTTTTCATTTTTGTAATTTTTAGTTTGTAATTTTTTTGTTTACAGAATAACAGATATAAATTGATGAGTGTTGGTTTAACAAGCATCTGCCTATTATTATTCTTTTAACAGTTAAAAAGACTACTTCTTTTTGTTTGCTCTAAAGTATTGCATCAGGGCAAGTATGGAGACTATCGTCCACGAGGCTTCCAGTAATACAAACGGAATATAATGTATCAGCCAGGATGCAAGGCAGGCAAGCCCCGCACCAATAATATTCATTAAAATATAAGGCAGTGTGTCTTTACTTATTCTGCCAAGCAGGTTTAACAGAAACGCAACCAGCAAAATAAAAACACCCGCAAAACCTATATAGTCATTTGCGTCAAAATTCATTTTTTATAGTTGAACGTAAACTGCTTTTTCTTTATGTGATGTAATAGCACCTACAGGTTCTGCATACAGTTGAAAAGCAGTGAGCAATTGTTTTACCTGATCCACCGTGTCTGCCGAAACGGCTATAAGCAAACCTCCGCTTGTTTGCGGATCGGCCAATACAGCTTTTGCATAATCTTGGTCAACCCCTGGTTTGAAAAATATTTTATCGCTGTAACTATCCCAGTTCCGGGTGGTGCCTCCTGGTATGCATTTGTTGCTGATGTAGTATTTTAAGTCTTCCGTTATCAAAGGTATTTTTTCAAATTTAATAATGGCACTCAGGCCGCTACCCTCAGCCATTTCTGTAAGATGGCCCAGTAAACCAAAACCCGTAACATCGGTTATGGCGGTTACCCCATCCAGTTTTCCCAGCGCTTCCCCCACTTTATTCAGTTGCATCATTTGCTGTGGTGCAAGATCTTTATGTGCCTCTTTTATTAAGCGTTTTTTCTCCGCCGTAGTTAAAATACCCACACCTAATTTTTTGGTGAGAAAAAGTGTGTCACCTTCTTTGGCTGTATTATTTTGTTTTATGTTTTCGATGGCAACAATACCGTTAACCGCCAAACCAAATATGGGTTCCGGAGAATCAATGCTGTGGCCGCCTGCAAGCGGTATGCCTGCCTCCATGCATATACTGCGGCTACCCTCAATTACCCGTTGTGCCACTTCGGGTGCAAGTACATTTATGGGCCAACCTAAAATAGCAATGGCCAGTATGGGTTTGCCGCCCATGGCATAAACATCGCTAATGGCATTTGCGCTTGCAATACGTCCAAAATTATAAGGATCATCCACAATGGGCATAAAGAAATCGGTGGTAGAAATAAGCGCAGTGCCATTACCCATATCGTACACCGCGGCATCATCTTTACTGTGGTTTCCAACGATCAGTTTATCATTATCGGGCATAGCTAAATTACTCGACAAAATTTGATCAAGTACTTTGGGCGAAATCTTGCAGCCACAGCCTGCACCATGAGAATATTGAGTAAGTTTTATGATGTTCTCGGTCATTAAGTCATTCGTCATTGAATAATATTTTATAGCGAATCTGTTTAAGTTTTTATTTCATTTTTTTGAGCCTGGCTTTTGTTTTACATGGAATCGTTCCTTGTAGCTTGCCCCGCCGAAGGCGGTGGTCGCACTCTTGTACTATTATTCTTTATTCGGCTTTAATACAAACGCGTACTGTTTCTATCCTGTTTAATTATCCCGCTCAATAAATAATCACATTGTGTTTACCGCCGAATGTTTTTCCAACACCAGCAACGCATTTTTAGCGGCATCGACTTTTGTACAAGGTATTTTATTCAGCAAAGCTTCAAGATTTCCCCTTTGATGTAGGCCTTTAAAATACCATTTATCATAATACTTAAGCAGCACCAAAAAACAATTTTTTATATCGTCTTCAATTAAATGGTTGATGGCTGTTTTTGTTTCTAAACCGCCCAGCCTTTTCTTTATCCGGATGACAGCATTTAGCAGTTGTTCTTTCTCAAAACTACCGTATCCTGCAACAATATGGTTTAGCCTTTCTTCAAAGGGAATATCTATAAAATATAAAGGGCTTGATAGTTTATTCTGGTAAATATTTACAGGAATATTTACGTTGCCAATGCGTTGGCTCTCGTCTTCAATCCAAATTGCCTGTTGTGTTTCCTGTTTTGATATTTCATCTTTTTTATCCCTCCCTTGTAACGCCAGGCCCGATGCTGCCTTTAACTGAATTGCCAGTTTATTTTCAAACATTTCCTGCGATGGCTGTGCACCCTGGCCGATGCTGCCAAACGAAGATCCTTTATGGTTAGCAAGTGCTTCAAGATCAATTACAGTTTCGCCCATGGCTTTTAATGATTCCAAAAGTTCGGTTTTGCCGCTACCAGTATAACCGCCTACCACACAAATCGGATACTGTTTTTCAAATTGTTCCAATACCCATTTTCTAAATGTTTTGTACCCGCCGATCAAAGTGTATACTTTAAAGCCATAAAGGTCTAACAGCCAGGCAACACCCGCGCTGCGCATACCGCCACGCCAACAATGCACCAGAATAGTTTGCCTTCCTTCCTTAGAACTGGCGGCTGTATTTTTACCCGCATCGGATGACTGAAAACCTGCAACAATTGCCTCAGCTTCCTCCACCATCTGTGTCATTTTAATACCAAAATATTTAAGCCCGATTTTGATGGCTTTTTCACGGCTTTCCTGTTTGTATGCTGTGCCTACAACTTTTCTTTCTTCATCTGTAAACAGTGGTAAACTGTATGCGCCAGGTATATGCGCATGTTTAAATTCGCCCGGGCTGCGTACATCAAGCAAGGGGTGTTTATCCGCCATTTGCAAAAATTCCTCTATGGTTAGTTTTGTAGCTGCCATTTGTAAAAACGCAAATTTATCTTTTACTTGGGTAAGCCGTGACATGATTTTACAGAATATAACGCTGCTTTCTATAATAGATGAAGATTTTAGCCAGGCTAGGTTTTTAAGGACGCGTTTTTTAAGTGGCTACATTTTGCAAAAGTTGCAGAATAATGGTACAACAGTACAAGAGTCCCGCCTTGGCTTAAAGAAAAGTTTAATAGTAGCAATGCATCCGCTTATAAAAAATTGTCCTTTATTAAATTTAAAACTATGTTATACCTTAACAGCATGAAATATTTTCTGTGTTTTCTATTGCTGATTTCCCGGGGATTATTTGCACAGCAAACTGTTGACATACTTATACAACATGGTAAAATTATTGACGGTACTGGTAATCCATGGTTTTATGGAGATGTTGCAGTAAGCAATGGAAAGATAGTTGCAATAGGTAACCTTTCCGGATGGCATGCAGATAAAATAATTGATGCAACCGGCCTTATGGTTGCACCTGGCTTTATTGACGTACACACCCATATAGAGGACGATGAAATAAAAAATCTATTGGCATCTAATTTTATTTACGACGGCGTAACCACCGTTATTACCGGTAACTGTGGCCTGTCGCATGTTGATATAAAAACATACCTCGCTTTCATTGACAGCCTGCATCTTTCTATAAATGTTGCTACCTTAATTGGCCACAACGATGTACGGCAAGCTGTTATGGGTAAAGCCAATCGTTCGCCGGCAGGCTGGGAGCTAGACTCCATGAAAGCTATTGTAAATAAAGCCATGCAGAATGGTGCTGTTGGTTTTTCAACCGGGTTAATTTATACGCCGGGCGTTTATGCAAAAACAGATGAAATAGTTGCACTGGCAAAAATTGCTGCGAAATACAACGGCGTTTACGCCACGCACATGCGCAACGAAAGCGATAGTGTAATCTTTGCCATTGACGAAGCACTGAACATTGCAAAACAGGCAAATATTTCATTGGAAATTTCTCATTTTAAAGTTGGCGGACAGCAGAACTGGGGCCAAAGCAGGCAAACACTTGCTATGGTAATTAAAGCAAGAGAACAGGGTTTAGATGTAACCATAGATCAATATCCTTATACTGCAAGCAGCACAACGCTAAGTACCGTATTGCCCGACTGGGTTTTGGCTGATGGCGATGATTCTTTAAAAGCCAGGCTTCAGCGCAACGATGTTGTTAAACAGGTTTCCGCATATATGCTTGCAAAACTAAAAGCACGAAAACTTGCGCACTACAGTTATGCCGTGGTTGCATATTACAAAGCCGATACTACCCTAAACGGAAAAAGTATTGAAGCCATTAACCTCCTTCAAAAACACAATCATACCGCACAGGATGAAATAAAAACAGTTATTGACATGATGCTGAAAGGCGGTGCTGGAATGGTTTTCCACGGTATGAGCGAAGCAGATGTACAGTATATTATGCAATATCCCTTTAACATGCCGGCGAGCGATGCAAGTATTCGTGTATGGGGTGCGGGTGCTCCGCATCCACGTGGTTATGGTACCAATGCAAGGGTACTCGGTAAGTATGTGCGCGACGAAAAAATTATGCCGCTGGAAGAAGCTATCCGCAGAATGACATCGCTGCCCGCACAAAAATTTCATTTCACCAACCGCGGTTTGTTGCTTGCCGGGTATGCCGCCGATATTGCCATATTTGATGCCTCCACGGTAAACGATCTGTCTACTTTCGAAAAACCGCATCAATATTCCACCGGCTTCAAATTCATTTTAGTGAATGGTAAAATAACGATGGAAAATGCGGTACTTACCGGTGTAAGAAAAGGCCAGGTTTTATATGGTGAGGGCAGGAAGGAATAGCAACTTTTTGGGCCGGGCATTTGTAGGTTGTGGGATCATCGTTGCGTCGCACTCTTGTACGTTTGGTAATTTTACTCACCTTTTATCTAAGCGTAGATGCAACCGAAAGTTGCCGAAAATATTGGGCAAAAATATTTTATCAACTCATTTTTTCTTAGCCGAACCATCATAAAATTCCGGGTCTTTTCTGCTAACCCATTTTATAAATTTAACGATCTCTTCATGTTCCTTTAGTCGCTCAATAGTGTGGTAATAGGTTTTTTGCTCAGTCTCTGTAAATACAGCATGCACTTTGTTCTGGCAAATCTTGTGCAGCAAAATAGTTGGAGTGTCTTTCCCCCCTTTACTAAGCGGCAACAGGTGATGCCTTACTGTAGGCTCTGCAAGCGGCCGGTTGCACAAGGGGCAGTTATTTAATTCAATTATCTCAGCCATGTATAATGTTTATAGGGTATCAAAAATAGGGATTCAAAAATATCAATTGTACATGTTTTAATTTTTCTGTACATAAAAAAAGATACAATAATTTTTGTATCTACCATTACATGCCCGACAATGATCTCCTTTACCTTTTGTAATTGAATTTACACCTGTAAAAAAGATAAATAAAGATGTGCAGTACAAGCGTGCGACCACCGCCTTCGGCGGGGCAAGCTGCAAGGAACGGTCCACAAAGATTTTTTGCCGGGCTAAAAAAAATGATATTTTATTTTCGATTCTATCCGGAGCTAGTTAAACATTAGTTGCAGTTCTGCTTAATTTTTTTTACCTTTTCTAAATTAACTAATAAATATGAAAATCATATTGCTTCTTATACTCGCCGTAATATTCTCTTCTACCTACTCAAATGAAAATGCCGGAAAAAAATCAGCATTTTCTGCCGCAGAGGCCAGAAAAAAAGCGGTTGCCTATAAACAGAAAACGGCATTTGGCTGCGGCCCAGATTTTTCTTTATTAAATCTTGATGATGCCGAAAATGCAATCCCTTTACTCGATGGCTGGGGCCATTACGAAATGCCCGTAACTACTGCCAGCGACAGCGCCCATATTTATTTTGAGCAGGGTATAAACCTGTACTATGGTTTTCATATTATTGAATCGCTTGCATCATTTGATAAAGCAACAAAGTTTGATAACGGATTCGCAATGGGATACTGGGGTAAGGCTTTGGCCTATGGACCAAATATAAACGATCTTGGTTACAGCGCTTCGCCCGATGCATTAACGGCATTACAAAAATCACTGGCTTTAAGCAGTAACTGCACGCGTGTTGAAAAGGCATTGATACAGGCCATGCAGGTGCGCTATTCAGCGGATACAATGCAGGGAAGGGATTTTTTGAATAAGCGCTACGCCGATGAAATGAAAAAAGTACACCAGCAATTCCCCGGTGATGCAGACGCCTCTGTTTTATACGCAGATGCCTTAATGGTGCAGCATCCCTGGGACTTATACGATAAAAATGGTAAACCAAAACCCTGGACTCCTGAAATAGTTAATACCCTGGAGGCTTTATTAAAGGTAACTCCAAAACATCCTGGTGGTTGTCACTATTATATTCATGCTATTGAAGGGTCCAGTCACCCCGAAAAAGGAGTGGCTATCGCCAACCAGCTCCCTTCAATGATGCCTGGTGTTTCGCACCTGGTACACATGCCATCGCATATTTATATCCGCAGCGGTTATTACAAAGAAGGTATGGAAGTTAATGAGCAGGCGATTGCAGGTTATAATAATTATTTAAGCAAATTTCCGGCTGCTGCAAATGGCAGTTTCCTCTACCTCGTGCATAATTTACACATGCAGGCAACTTGTGCTAATATGGATGGCAATTTTGCTAATGCAATGAAAATTTCGATAGCATGCAGAAACAGTTTTGATAGTTCTCTACTGAGTGAGCCCGGCTATTTTGGAATATATGCGCAATACATTTACATGACGCCCTGGTTAACGCTTATACGTTTTGGTAAATGGAACGATATCTTAAACACAATGCCTGTTCCCGCCGAACAGGTGTATGCCAGTTTTTTATGGCACTACGGCAGAGGAATAGCATTTGCAAGAAAACACGACTTTGATAAAGCCAATACAGAACTAGAGGCAATGCGTGCGGCCATGAGCAATCCTCAAATGCAGGATCATCCAACGGCATTCAATCCCGGAATAACCAGTGCAGGTGTGGCAGAAAAATTATTGCAGGGCATTATTGCAGAAGAGCGCGATGAACTTTTAATGGCAATCGACATTTTGCTGGATGCCCGCGACCGCGAAGATGATATGCTGTACAATGAACCCAAAGACTGGGTGCACCCCGTAAGGCAGTATCTGGGAAGTGTTTACCTTAAAGCAAACATGTACAAAGAATCAGAAAAAGCTTACCGCGAAGACCTGAAGGTAAACCCCAATAACGGCTGGTCGTTAAACGGACTGGCCATTGTATTACTCAAACAAAATAAAATGAACGAATCTGTTTCAATTCAGGCACAGGCAAAAAAAGCTTTTGAAAGATCTGATATGAGGCTCACCGGCTCTGTGTTTTAAATACTGCGTGTATTGCCGTTAGTATGGTTGCTGCACATTGCCCAATAGTTAACAAACCGCACAAGTGAGTGACACAACGATGCTTAATAGTAGCAATACAGCAGGCTCCAAAAAATTGTATTTCCCCAAGCTTTATTAATAATTTGCGTATCAGCCATATCTGCATTAATTTGCACCCTCAATCAGGCAGATTTGTTTATTGTTCGGCCTGCAAAAATCTGAACTAATAAACGTACGAAACTCCACCTATCTGTTTCCATCGTTTTTAGTTATACATTTTTATGAGCCCGGCTTTTACTTAAGCATTAAGCATCCTTGCGTCGCACGCTTGTACTGCATAACATGGCGCAGCAGCGAACATCAGCGTAAGTAATAATAAACTAATCTCCGCAAACAGAGAGAATTATGAAGACAATTCGGCAATGTTTACAGGAACGCATCCTTATTATAGACGGTGCAATGGGCACCATGATACAGCGCTATAAACTGGAAGAAAAGGATTACCGCGGCGAGCGTTTTAAAAACTGGCACTGCGATGTAAAAGGGAATAACGATTTGCTAAGCATAACGCAACCACAAATTATAAAAGAGATACACAAACAATACCTTGATGCAGGAGCAGATATTATTGAAACCAATACTTTCAGCGGTACAACCATTGCGCAGGCAGATTACGATATGCAGTCGCTCGCTTACGAATTAAATGTAGCCGCCGCAAAGTGTGCAAGAGAAGCGATTGAGGAATACAGGGCAGCCCCCTCTAACCCCCCCAACGGGGGAGGACCAAAACCCCTTTTTGTTGCAGGTGCAATTGGCCCGCTAAATAAAACATTGAGTCTATCACCCGATGTAAACAATCCCGGTTACCGCGCCGTAACATTCGATGAAGTGGTTGCTGCCTATTACGAACAAATAAGTGGTCTTGTTGATGGAGGTGTGGATATACTTTTAATAGAAACCATCTTCGATACCTTGAATGCAAAAGCAGCGATTTATGCAGTTAAAAAATATTTCAGGGGCACAAAAAAGGCCGAGTTGCCTGTAATGATCAGCGGCACTATAACCGATGCTTCCGGCAGAACCTTGAGCGGGCAAACATTGGAGGCTTTTTATGTTTCAGTTATGCATGCAAAGCCATTGAGCATAGGTTTAAACTGCGCACTGGGTGCAGCAGAAATGCGCAGTCATATAGAAGAACTAAGTTCAATTGCGGCTTGTTATACATCAGCGTATCCCAATGCAGGCTTGCCAAACGCAATGGGTGAATACGATGAACAGCCCGAACAAACAGCGCACTTTATTGAAGAATGGGCAGAGAAGGGATTCGTGAATATTGTTGGTGGCTGCTGCGGAACTACACCGGAACATATCAGGCATATTGCAGAGAATGTTAGAAAAATGCAACCAAGAATATTACCAGTTTTAGAGGAGACCCTCTAAATACCCGCCTGAATAACTTAAGTCGGGCATGTCCCTAAAGGGAGACTTAAATAAGTAATACCATGAACAATATAATTGAGGAATCATATTCAGGGTCCTCCCCTTCAGAGGAGGTTAGGCGAGGTATAAAACCCTATTTACGATTAGCAGGATTAGAACCTCTAATCGTTCGGCCTGAAACAAATTTTATTAATGTTGGTGAACGTACCAACGTTACAGGCTCTAAAAAATTTGCTCGATTAATAAGGGACAATAAATATGAAGAAGCATTAAGTGTTGCAAGGCAGCAGGTAGAAAGTGGTGCGCAGATTTTGGATGTAAATATGGACGACGCTTTGCTCGATGGTGTTGATGCAATGAGAACCTTTCTCAATCTTTTACAGGCTGAGCCCGATATTGCGAAGATCCCAATCATGATAGATTCTTCTAAATTTTCTATCATAGAAGCTGGCTTAAGATGTGTGCAGGGCAAGTGTATTGTAAATTCTATCTCCATGAAAGAAGGAGAAGAAAAATTTATTGAGCATGCATTCATTTGCCAGAGCTTCGGGGCATCAATTGTAGTGATGGCATTTGATGAACAGGGGCAGGCAGATACACAGGCAAGAAAAGTAGAAATATGCGAAAGGGCCTATAAAATATTGACTGAACAGGTGGGCTATGCTCCTCAGGATATTATTTTTGACCCAAACATTTTTGCGATCGCAACAGGCATAGAAGAACACAATAATTATGCAGTAGATTTTATTGAAGCTTGCCGCATCATCAAACAAAAAATGCCACTTGCCAAAGTAAGTGGTGGCGTAAGTAATGTATCATTTTCCTTTCGTGGAAATGATCATGTGCGTGAAGCGATTCATGCAGTGTTTTTATATCATGCCATTAAAGCCGGAATGGATATGGGCATTGTTAACGCAGGGCAGTTGGTGGTATACGATGAAATTGAACCGAAGCTTAGGGCACTATGTGAAGATGTAATTCTAAACCGTAATAATGATAATAACCAGACTACTGAGCAGCTCATTATTTTTGCAGAAACCGTTAAAGCAAAAGGTAAAGTAGAAATTAAAGATGAAGCATGGCGCAATGCCAGTTTAGAAGACCGTTTAAAACATTCGCTTGTAAACGGCATCACCGATTATATAGAAGCCGATACCGAAGAAGCAAGACAAAAATACCCCAAGCCACTCGATGTAATTGAAGGCCCATTAATGGATGGAATGAATGTAGTAGGTGATTTGTTTGGCAGCGGTAAAATGTTTCTGCCGCAGGTGGTAAAGAGCGCAAGGGTAATGAAGAAAAGTGTTGCTGTGTTAACGCCTTATATTGAGGAAGAAAAAGAAGTTCGCAGGCAGGCGCATATTACTGCAGGAACTTTCAATGAAGAAGGTGCAGGTGCCGCTAAAATTTTACTCGCCACTGTAAAGGGCGATGTGCATGATATTGGTAAAAACATTGTGGGCGTTGTGCTTGGATGCAATGGCTACGATATCATCGACCTTGGTGTGATGGTTGCAACTGATAAAATCCTTGATACCGCCATCAGAGAAAATGTTGACATCATTGGCCTTAGCGGTTTAATCACCCCGTCGCTTGATGAGATGGTGCACGTAGCAAGAGAAATGAAACGCCGTGGTATGCAACAGCCGTTGCTTATTGGCGGCGCTACAACAAGCCGTATGCATACTGCTGTAAAGATTGCTCCTGAGTTTGATCTTGGTGTGGTGCATGTGCTCGATGCATCAAGGAGTGTAACGGTTGCGGGTTCTTTATTAAACAAAGATAATAAGCCCGCCTTTCTCGAAAACATTCAAAAAGAATACACAAAACTTAAACATGATTTTGCCAATAAAAAGACAACCAAACAATATTTATCTTTTGCAGAAGCGCAAAAGAATAAGCTAAAGATCGATTGGGAAAATTATTCGCCGTTTGTACCCATATTCACTGGCACCAAAGTGTTTGAGCGCTTTCCATTGTCAAAGCTTCGCGAATATATTGACTGGAAGCCTTTCTTTATTGCATGGGAAATGCACGGTAATTTCCCTGAGATTTTAACCGACAGCATTGTAGGTAAAGAAGCAACTAAATTATTTAATGATGCCAACACTTTGCTCGATAAGATCATTAACGAAAACTGGTTAACGGCAAAAGGCGTTGTTGGTTTCTGGCAAGCAAATACAAGCGATGCAGATACAATTATCGTGAATCATGAATCGTCAATCGTGAAATTGGAATCACTTCGCCAGCAAATAAAGAAAGC
>JBBRDW010000050.1:0-31339 GCA_038203525.1 Chitinophagales bacterium
AGCGCTTACGATGAACACGCACACAGGCTGGCGAAATTGTATGAGAAGGTTGGTAATCCCCCATCCCCTAAAGGGGGGTAAGAAAGGTGCGCTAGGGTTGCCGTGTTCAAAAATGATATGCAGTACAAGAGTGCGACGCAACGAAGAAACCATGAAAAGCAAATGCCGGGTTCATAATATTTTTAATTGTAACGATAAACAGGCTGGTTAGCAGTAAATAAAATTCATCAACTTCCTTAGCTCCCGTTTGGGAGATTGGGAAAATATTTTTTTATGCAAAATATTCCAATTCGAACAACCGTAGTAGGCAGCTATCCTTTCCCGGGATGGCTTGAATTTGGTTCTAAAAACCTAAACCAATTTGGTGCCGCCGATATTGAAGAAATGATCGAAGATGCCGTGATCGCTGCAATTCACGACCAGGTTACTGCCGGTCTTGATGTGATCACCGATGGCGAGCAAACGCGCCTTGATTTCAACTTGTCTTTTTATGGCTACATCAATGGCATTCAGAACAATGAAACAGAGACGAGAAAATTTGGCCCAGCTGCGCATGATCAACGCGGGAAGAACAATATCGTTGGCGAACTCATTGCGCCAGCGGGGCTTGGTGCGGTAAAAGAATTTCAGCGTTTGAAAAAATTAGCCCCCGCAGGTCCAACGCTAAAAGCAAGTGTACCTGGCCCTTATACCCTTAGCGGAAGATTGTTGCCAAATGCACAATACAAAGATCGTTACGAAATAACCGAAGCGTTGTTGCCAATGGTGCGCAACGAGCTGGAAGCCCTTGTGGCAGAGGGTTGTACAGAAATCACCGTTGATGAGCCAAGCATGAGTTGTTACGCATACAAAGAAGATACAAAACGTTTTGTGGATATCTTCAACCGCACGGTAAAACCAGTTGTTGGCAAGTGTAACCTCAGCACGCATTTGTGTTTTGGCAATTTTAAAGGAAGGCCCGTTGGCTACCGAAGCATTAAACCGATGCTGCCTGATTTTCTTGATCTTAGCGTTGATGAAATTCATATTGAAATGGCAAACCGTGAGTTTGCTGAAATTGAATTGATGAAAGTATTTGCAGAAAAAATGCATGTTGCTGTGGGCATCATTGATGTAAAAAATTATTACATAGAAAGCGTGAACGATGTGGTGGAAAGAATTAACCGTTGCCTGCAATATATTCCGGCAGAAAAATTATCTGTCGCACCCGATTGTGGTTTAAGCCAAACTGCAAGATGGGCTTCAAGACAAAAACTTATTAATATGGTTAAGGGCGCAAAAAAAGTAAGAGAAAGTTTATGAGCCCGGCATTTGAATAAGCATTAAACATCGTTGCGTCGCACTCTTGTACTTTTAATTCACTATTCATCATTCACTATGTTGATTCCCGCTATAAAAAAAGATGAAACACTCATCGAAGAAATGGACGCCTGCATGAGTGATGCAGATACATTCAATATCTGGTGGCTGGGGCAGAGCGGTTTCCTTTTGCAATGGAAAAGGCAGCGAATTTTACTCGATCCATATTTATCAGATTCACTTACAAAAAAATATTTAACTACCAGCAAGCCACATACAAGAATGAGCGAACTTGCTATACGGCCTGATTTGCTGCGCAATATTTCTATTGTTACATCAAGCCATAACCACACAGACCATCTTGATGCAGAAACGCTTATACCAGTAATACAAAACAATCCCGGCATACAATTCCTTATTCCCCTAGCCAACAGGGCCTTTGTTGCAGACCGTATAAAATGTAATGTTGATTTTCCCATTGGATTAAATGATGGTCAGCAAATAACGATTGGTAATTTTACTTTCACGGGTGTTCCTGCAAAGCATAATGAGATAGAAAAAGATGAGCAGGGTAATTGTAAATTTATGGGCTATGTAATTAAGTTTGGCAGCCACACCATCTATCATAGCGGCGATACTTTATGGTTCGATGGCATGGCTGAGATGCTGAAGACATTCAAAGTTGATCTTGCTTTATTGCCCATCAATGGCAATGATCCTGCACGTGGCGTTGCCGGTAATCTTGACTGCTTCGCAGCAGCGAAACTTGCAAAAGAAATACATGCAGGTTGTGTTATTCCCTGTCATTACGATATGTTTACTTTTAATACGGCTGATGTGAGTGATTTTGTAAAAGCATGTGAATCGATAGAGCAACCTTATAAAGTTTTGTGTGGTGGCGAAAGTTTTAACTCAGCAACTGATCTAAAAGCATGAAATATGAATAATAAATTATTTTCGAACAAACCAATTTACCAGCAGGAAGCATTGGGCGCTGTACGAATCATTACCGGTGCATTTATGATTTATCATGGATTTGAGATCTTTTCCTCTGCAACCATGCAGCAATATCTTGAATGGGACCTGTTCAAAAATTCACCAAAAGGAAAACTGTTGGTATATATGGGTAAAGGCGCTGAATTTATAAGCGGTTTGTTGATGTTTTTAGGTTTGTTTACAAGAGTTGCCGCTATTATACTGGCAGCAACAATGCTTTATACATCATTCTTTGTAAGCAACGGAAAAATATGGTACGATGCGCAACACCCGTTTATGTTTGTATTGTTGGCAGTTCTTTTCTTTTTTACCGGGCCGGGTAAATGGAGCATAGATAATTTACTTATGAAAAAAAATAAATCATCATGAAAAATATAAAAGCGCTTCAGCTAATTATTGTCTGCCTTTTAACTTTGGTTTGCTTTACCACGAATGCCCAGCCATTCGCTGAAGAAATTGCAGCATTTAAAAAGGCAGACTCATTAAGATTTCCTCCTAAGAATGCTATTCTTTTTGTAGGCAGTTCTTCCTTTCGCATGTGGACTGATGTGCAGGATGCATTTCCCGGCTATACCATTATCAACAGAGGTTTCGGTGGTTCCGCGTTACCCGATTTGATCCGTTATATGGATGATATTATTATCCCCTACAAGCCCAAACAAATCGTTATCTATTGCGGCGATAACGATCTTGCTGCAAGCGATACCGTAACAGCAGAAATGGTGGTTGACCGTTTTAAAACTTTGTTCACCGGCATTCGCAAACAACTGGGTAATGTGCCCATTGCCTATGTGGCTATCAAGCCAAGCCCCAGCCGCACGAAGCTGATGCCAAAAATGTTGCAGGCCAATGTTATGGTCATGGATTATTTACGCCATAAAAAGAAAACGGCTTTTATAGATGTTTATCATCCGATGCTTGGCGCGGATGGTAAACCAATACCTGATATTTTTAAAGAAGATAATTTGCACATGAACGCGAAAGGTTATGCTATCTGGCAAAAAGTATTTGAACCATATTTATTGAAGCAAAATTAGTGTGAACCGGGCAGAAGAATATGAATTGAACATCGTTGCGTCGCACTCTTGTACGTTCGGTAATACTATTGAACAGAAGAAAAACCACAGAGTTTGTTATGCAGATTTACTCTGTGGTTAAATGCTGCATAATGTTCCGAACGTACAAGGGTGCGACGCAAGAAAAGCTTAATAGCAGAACAATAGCCTGGTCAACAAAAAAAATTATAACAACACATAAATTAACCAATATATGAAAAAGTTATTTGTCTTCTTAATTGTTGTAGCTGTAGCTACCAGCCCTGCAATTGCCCAGAACGAAAAGATGAATACCTACGTTAGGAACCTGATGAGCAGGATGACGCTTGATGAAAAAATTGGTCAGTTGAATCTTGTAAATCCCGGAGGTGGCGTTGCAACAGGCGCCGTTGTGAGCAAGGGTGTTGAAGACAACATCCGCAAGGGAGCTGTGGGCGGTTTGTTTGGCGTATACGGCGCGGAGAAAGTACGCCTTGCACAAGACCTTGCGGTGAAAAATTCCCGTCTTCATATTCCATTAATTTTTGGGCTTGATGTAATTCACGGTCACAAAACAATCTTCCCCATTCCATTAGGTTTATCCGCTTCCTGGGATTTAAATTTGATTGAAAAAACCGCCCGTATTGCAGCTACCGAAGCAAGTGCCGATGGATTGAACTGGGCATTCTCTCCTATGGTAGACATAGCCCGTGATCCGCGCTGGGGAAGGATTTCAGAAGGCAGTGGCGAAGATCCTTATCTCGGTTCAGAAATTGCAAAAGCAATGGTAAAAGGTTACCAGGGCGATGATCTTAAGAAGAATAATAACGTGATGGCATGTGTAAAACATTTTGCATTGTACGGCGCTGCAGAAGCGGGCCGGGAGTACAATACGGTTGACATGAGCCGCTTAAAAATGTACCAGTATTATCTTGCTCCATACAAAGCCGCGGTAGATGCAGGCGCGGGAAGCGTGATGTGTTCATTTAATGAAATTGATGCAATACCAGCAACAGGAAATAAATGGCTGCTTACCGATCTGCTGCGCAAAAAATGGGGTTTTAAAGGTTTTGTAGTTTCTGATTATACTGCAGTAAATGAAATGGTAGATCATGGTGTGGGCGATGTGCAAACGGTTGCTGCTTTGGCTTTAAATGCAGGCCTCGACATGGATATGGTGAGCGAAGCTTTTTTAAATACACTGAAGAAATCTTTGAAAGAGGGAAAAGTTAAAGAGCAACAAATCAACGATGCATGCAGAAGAATTCTGGAAGCAAAATATAAACTGGGTTTATTTGATGATCCCTACAAATACATTGACGAATCAAGAAACGCGAAAGATATTTTAACCGATGCCACAAGAGCCGCGTCAAGAGAAGCGGCCGAACATAGCTTTGTTCTATTAAAGAACAACAACAAAACATTGCCTTTACAAAAAACCGGAACGATTGCTTTGGTTGGCCCGCTTGCAGACAGCAAGCGAAACATGCTGGGTACTTGGGTTGTAGCCGGCGACTGGAAACAATCTGTTTCTGTTTTAGATGGAATAAAAAATGTTGCTGGCAACAATGTAAACGTGTTGTATGCAAAGGGTGCCAATATTTCTGATGACAGTATGCTTATCAAACGCACCAACGTTTTTGGAGAACCAGAAATTGAAACTGATCAACGTTCACCCGAAGAAATGATCAATGAAGCCGTTGATGCCGCAAATAAATCTGATATTATTGTAGCCGTTGTTGGCGAAGCTGCAGATATGAGCGGGGAAGCCAGCAGTCGTGCCAATATCAATATTCCCGAAAGCCAGGAAAATCTATTGAAGGCTTTGGTAAAAACAGGTAAGCCTTTGGTGCTTGTATTAATAAACGGAAGGCCACTCACGCTTACATGGGAGAACAATCATGCGAGTGCAATTTTAGAAGCCTGGGCACCAGGTACCGAAGCTGGAAATGCTATTGCCAATGTATTGTTTGGCAACTACAACCCTTCGGGGAAATTGACTGCAACATTCCCGAGAAGTGTTGGGCAGATTCCTGTTTATTACAACCATAAAAATACCGGAAGACCCTTTAATAACGAGCCTTTTTCTAAATTCAAATCAAATTATATTGATGAATCAAACGATCCGTTATATCCATTTGGTTATGGTTTGAGTTATACTACATTTTCCTACAGCGATATTAGGCTTACTAAAACAAAATTAAATGGTAACGAGCGGCTGATTGCTACCGTAACAGTTACCAATACGGGTAGGATTGCCGGCGAAGAAACGGTACAGATGTACATTACGGATCCTGTGGCAAGCATTACACGATCGGTAAAAGAGTTGAAAGGTTTTAGGAAAATTATACTGCAGCCCGGCGAGATAAAAGCAGTATCGTTTAATATTACAACCGAAGACCTGAAGTTCTACAACTCAAACCTGGATTATGTTTGGGAGGCTGGCGATTTTATTATCGGCATCGGCACCAATTCAATGGACGTAAAATCTGCCACTGTTTACTGGAAAAAATATTGATATACTTGGCGTTTGAATATTAATAGAGTTTCTTTTGTGTGACCCACACTTGTACATGCAGAATTTAAGGGAGCTTTTACTGTAGCCTCAATCGCAGAAAATTTTTAGCGGAAATAAAAGCTTTTTTCTACAAGGCAGAAAAAGCTCAATAAAGTATCCAACAGTACAAGAGTGCGACGCAACGAAAGTTAAATTATAGCAGTGCAGCCTGGCCCATTATTGTATTTTAAAAAACTTTAAATATGAAAAAATTTGTTGCCCTAATGACTTTGTTGCTGATGATGCAAGTTGATTTAGAAGCGCAAACAGTTGAAGAACTCTTGACTCAAAAAAAGCCATCCTGCAGAGATCTGTTGACAAACGCCGCTTCGGTATTACCGCAATTATACGCTCAACAATCCATAGATTCTTTAATAAAAGCAATTGGTTTTATTGATGCCGCATGCCCGGCCAACACAGAGATGTATTACCTTAAAATATTGGTGCAAATTGAACGGCCCTCTATTTTAATTCCGGTAGCCAGAGATCCGGATTTTATTGAGCATCTAAACAGTTTCGCATTGTTATTATTGCCGCTTAAAAATCATCCGGGCTCTGTTTACGATGCTGAAGCAGATAAATTAGTGCAGCTTATAAATCAATGGGCTGCAAACCTGCTAAAGAAAAAAAATCTTTCGGCCGATGATTATTTTTTTTGTAGTGTGCTGGCAGGCAATATAAAAAATCCTGAGGAAGAAATACTTGCCAACAAAGACACCTATCCAAACCTCTTTGCCTTGTTAAAACAGGGATATGCTAACGAAAGAAACAGCAACAGTTTTACAACTACGGTTATTGCCGGCGCCTGGTTGCCTACCGGCAATCTTAAAGCACTTGGCAGGCACCCAACACTGGGTATAGCTTTTGGCACCAGAACAAAAACCGATGAACTTGACTTTACGCTTCAGATTAAATTTTTAAAAACACCTAATCGTTACGACATATTGCGGCAAAACACCCTCTACAGCATCAACAATTTTTTTGGCGGATATCTGGGGCTGGATTATACAAAATATTTTATCCATAAAACAGGTTATGAACTGGGCTGGCTGGCAGGTTTAGGCTTTGATGGTTTTGATATAACGGGTTCAACAGACTATGGCGTAAATAACGATTACCTAAGGCCACTTTCCATAAACAGTTTTAACTTCAATAGTGGTTTGCAGTTTAATTTTTTTTTCGATGCTAACGCATATATCGGCTTACGGTCTCGATACAATTTTGTTAATTATGCGAACAAAGGCGGTACAAATTTGGATGGAAATTCTATTGCAGTTGACCTTTTATTTGGCTATACCAAAAGGCATAACTACTAATTTTTTCCAATAACATATTTGTTTAAACTTCAACTATTGTGCAGTAACAATTTTTTTGAGCCCGGGTTTTACCTCACGATTGTGCATGCGTTGCGTCGCACTCTTGTACTTTCTATTCATTATTGGGCACATTTCAATCAACTTTATTATTAGATTAACTGTCTAAATAAGTGAGCAAAACGACTCCTTTTACAGTATCATTAAATTGGTGTTTATTTCAATCTTAGCTTTTATCAAAGCTCAATAAAATATCTAAAAGTACAAGAGTGCGACGCAAGTAAAGCCATATAGTAGTTCATTGGTATGGCTCATTATTATTACCATAATCCATAATTTACTTTTATCGTGAAACTGGTATTAACACCCTTCTGTTAATAATTCTGTAACATGGTTAATAAATGGGCTTTTAAAAATTCTTTGTCTGCAAAGAAATAGCAGAAATAACCAGATTTTTATTAAAAAAAGTGAATGGCTAATTTTAGACACATTTTTATTCCTCTTAATTAACAGTGCATATACTGTGAAAACTGCATTGTGAATTTTACGTTGAATAATTATTAACCAATGTTAAGAAACTATTTAAAGTGTTTGTAGTATTGGTTATTAGGTTGTGTATTTTTTGTTTATTGCTGTTAGTAACAACGTGGCAATTACCTTTGCTGTTTGGGGATAATTAAGTTATCCCGATATACACAGTTGTAATAGTAATAGTGGTTTATATAAATATATTGTATTAATACAAATACTACAATGGATATTAACATATTTGCAGAAGCAAAAAAGAAGATGAATGAACGTGGGTATCTTGATCTGGAAGTTGACCCAAACCTGGACATTTTCAGCGAAATTGAAAAGTTGAAAAAGTTGAAGAATGCTGTGGTGCTTGCACATTATTACCAGGAACCTGATATACAGGATGTTGCTGACTATATAGGTGATAGTCTGGGACTTGCACAGCAAGCTGCGAAAACCGAAGCAGATATTATTTTGTTTGCAGGTGTTCATTTTATGGCTGAGACAGCAAAAATTTTAAATCCCGGCAAGAAAGTTCTGTTACCTGATTTAAAAGCTGGCTGCTCACTTGCAGATAGTGCACCTGCTGTGTTGTTTAAGCGATTTAAAGAGAAATATCCGGATCATGTCGTTATTACTTATATCAACTGCACTGCCGAAATAAAAGCTTTGAGTGATATTATTTGTACCAGCAGCAACGCTCAAAAGATTATTGAAAGTTTGCCCGAAAGCCAACCGATAATTTTTGCCCCTGACAAAAACCTTGGTGCTTATTTAAATAAACAAACGGGGCGCAACATGGTGTTATGGAATGGCGCATGCATGGTACATGAGATTTTTAGTTTAGAGAAGATTATGAAGCTTAAAATGCGTCACAGCAAGGCTAAGCTTATAGCTCATCCGGAATGTGAGGAAGCTATCTTAAGGATTGCGGATTTTATTGGGAGTACTACCCAGTTATTGAAGTATTCGGTGATGGATGATTGTGAGGAATTTATTGTTGCTACTGAAACAGGGATTCTTCATCAAATGCAAAAAGAAGCTCCTTTTAAAACGTTTATTCCTGCGCCTCCCGATAACTCCTGCGCCTGTAACGATTGCCCGCATATGAAATTAAATACCCTTGATAAATTGTACTTATGTCTCAAATATGAGATGCCGGAAATAAATATGAATGAAGAAATAAGGCTTGCTGCATTAAAACCTATTTTAAGAATGATGGAAATTAGCAAGTCAGCCGGTTTAATAGGCTGACATAATATTTTAATCTAATCTCTTTTTGGTAGTATAAATTCTTTCGTTTTTTTATTGTGTTCGTATATTTTATAATACTGCTGGATATAGTATCCAAATTCTAAATCATTCATCGTTTGTAGTAATTCGTAGGAAGGCCTGCAGATTTGCATAAAGCTATCTAGTTCTTTTCCTTTTAACGAGGTTAATTTTTGAACCAAATATTTTGTAAGTCTGTGATTGATGTATTTATCTTCTTCTTCTTTTATCAACCGATCCTGCATGGTAAGGATTTGGCGGTTTCTTTTGAAACGGAACATGTTAATTAGATCATCTAAATTCAATCCCACTGTCACGCTTCCGGGAATATATGAAGATTGAGGTGTGGTATTTAAGCTTAGACCTGGTTTTCTAAAATTAAAAACTTTTGCATACTCGACCCGGTTCTGGATAGAGTCTAATCTATAGTTGCTGTTTTTAACCTTTACAGCTGGAAGCCATGCTGCATCAACATACAAGGCAATTTCGAAGTTGGATAAATCTGCTATGGTATCGATGGGGTATTTGACAGTTTTTTTGGATAAATACGAGAACCACACGGAGTCATTTTTTGTAATATTAATTCTAAATTTTCCTGTTGAGTCTGTTATTGTATTTGAACCCGAAGAAGTCTGTACAGTTACAGCATCCAACGGTTGTTTATTGAAATGGTCATAAACAGTTCCGTTTAATTTAAGATTTTGAGCACTGAGTACTATTGGCAGCAAGCTTAAAAAAGATAGAATGTATCGGTAAAATTTTATTTTCAATCTAAATAATTTCTCTGTAATATTAAGAACAGAATTTTAGGCTGCAATTGAATATTAAATTATTTAACCTCTTTTTTAGAAGGAAGAATTTTGGGAATTGATCACTTGTGTGATATTTTTATCTTTTTTGTTTAATTATTTATTTAATACTCTGTATTCCAATTACTTATCTACCAAGATAAACCATTAGAATCTGAATATCACTTGGGTTTACACCGCTGATTCTGCCTGCCTGCCCTAGGGATCGCGGCTTTATTTTCTTGAATTTCTGCAGGGCTTCGGTGCTGATTGCCGATAAATTATCATAGTTAAAATTTTCGGGTATAAGTAATTCTTCCAGAGCATTCACTTTCAGGACTAAATTGCTTTCTTTTTCTATATATTTTTCATATTTTATTTGAATTTCTGCCTGTTCTAATTCGGTGGAGGAGTAATTTTTGGTCTGGGATTTAAGCTTGGGGACCGAATTTATTAAAGAAAGAATATCTATATCTGGGCGCAGTAATATTTTAGCCGCTTTCTGTTTTTCATTTAATATAGCGGATCCTATACTGTTTAAGTAGTCATTTACACTAAAGGGATCAAGGGTTTCCTGTTGCAAAATCCTGGTTATTTCAGCAGTAGAGCTTTTCTTTTTTGATGCCAAATTCATTCTTTCATTGGAAGCAAGACCCAAATTGTAACTTATTTCTGTTAGGCGAGTATCTGCGTTATCTTGTCTTAATAATGTTCGGTATTCAGCCCGGCTTGTAAACATTCTGTATGGTTCGTCTGTTCCTTTACTAACAAGATCGTCGATTAAAACCCCGATATATGCTTCACTTCTTTTTAATATTAGTGGCTCTTTTTGATTAATTTTTTGGTGGGCATTAATACCAGCCATCAAGCCTTGGCAGGCAGCCTCTTCATAGCCCGTTGTTCCGTTAATCTGGCCAGCAAAAAAGAGATTTTGTATAAGTTTTGTCTCAAGGGAATGTTTCAACTGTGTTGGGGAAAAAAAATCGTATTCTATTGCATATCCAGGTTTAAAAAATTTGACCGATTCGAATCCTGGGATATTACGAATAGCTTCGAATTGGATTTCTTCCGGCAATGAGGTCGAAAAGCCATTTACATATGTCTCTACTGTTTCAAAACCTTCTGGTTCTACGAAAATTTGATGTCTATCTCTGTCCGCAAACCTGTTGATTTTATCTTCAATACTGGGGCAATATCTGGGTCCAATTCCATCGATTCTTCCGGTGAACATTGGGCTTCTGTCAAAACCTGTTTTAAGGATATTGTGAACTTTTTGATTTGTATATGTAATAAAGCAACTTTTTTGTTTTTCGGGAGGTAATTTGTCAATATCTAAATATGAGAAACCCGTTATTGTTTCATCGCCTTTTTGTTCCTCCATTTTTGAGTAATCAAGACTTCTACCATCAACTCTTGGAGGTGTACCGGTTTTTAACCTTGAGCTTTCCATACCAAACATTACGAGCTGTTCTGTTATACCCGTTGCAGCCTTTTCGGAGACCCTTCCGCCACCAAATTTTTTCTCTCCAATATGAATTATTCCGTTTAAAAACGTTCCACTAGTTATTATTACTGCTTTAGAATAAATGGTATGACCTAAGGCAGTAACAACTCCAGAAACCTTTAAATCTTTGATTATCAAAGAGTTTACGGTATCCTGATAAAAATCAATATTTTTTGTCTGTTCAAGTTGTATCCTCCAGGTATTGGCAAAAATCATTTTGTCACACTGTGCCCTTGGACTCCACATTGCGGGTCCTTTGCTTTTATTTAGCATTCTGAATTGCAACGTGCTTTTGTCTGTTACAACTCCACTACCACCACCTAAAGCATCAATTTCTCTAATAATTTGCCCTTTTGCAATGCCGCCCATTGCAGGGTTGCAGCTCATTTGGGCAATGGTTTGGAGATTCATTGTTATTATCAAAACCTTGCTGCCAAGATTTGCAGCTGCAGTTGCAGCCTCACATCCAGCATGACCAGCCCCGACAACTATGACGTCGTAATTAATGAACATCTATTTTTAGAGCAAAGATATAATCTATAGAGTTTCCTTAGGATACTTTAAATTTTGTGGTATTAGACTAATTATAGGACTTAAATATGTGTAATCGGTATCTGTTTTATATAGAGTCTTTAAAGCAAAAAAATTTCACGTGAAACATTTTCCCTAGAATTGTATTAGATATGTTCAACATTAGATTGTTTCACGTGGAACCTACCATGATATTAAATTGATACTATTTGCTCTTGTATAAAAATAAATATTTGTCTTCTGCTTCCCTCATCTTAGCTATTTCTATTTTTGTTTTGTCTTTATATCCGCACAGATGCAACACACCATGGAAAACAACACGTAATAACTCTTTTGTGTCTGAAACGTCATATGCGGTTGCGTTTATTTTTATTCGATCAATACTTATGTAAATTTCGGCAGTAATGGCTGTTTTTGCTTCTGAAAGATCAAACGTAATTATATCTGTATAGTAGTTATGACCAAGAAACTCTTTGTTTAATGACAATAGAAAATCGTCGGAACAAAACACGTAGACTACTTTATTCAGCTTGATATCTTCCTGTAAAAAAATTTCTTCGATAAACCCAGAAAGTTTGCTCCGTTCTGGAATTTTGAATTTAATATTAGCAGTTTGGAAAGAGACTCTTGCCATATAATATTTTAGACTTCCAAAATTCGTAATAATAAAAAACATATCCGCAATACTTTTGCTCTTACATCTGTATTTATGAAGCGTCTATCAGAGATTGGTATTGGTAAAAAAGTAATAATAAATTCTTTTGAAAAAGATGGTATTTTTATTAAGCTCATGGAAATGGGATTTATTCCTGGTGAAATAATTAGGGTGGAACAGGTTGCGCCTATGGGAGACCCTATTTCAATATCGGTTTCTGGCTATAGCTTAAGTCTAAGGTTGAATGAAGCTTCCCAAATATTTGTCGAAGACACGGAATAGATAAATTATTGATAATCATTCATATATGAAAATCGGACTTTACTTTGGTTCATTTAATCCAATACACGTTGGCCATCTGATAATTGCAAGCCATATGTTAAATGAAACAAATGTTGAAAAAATATGGTTTATTGTTTCTCCTTTAAATCCTCTTAAAAAAAGTAGAGAATTGCTAGATGAATATAGCCGACTCCATTTAGTTCGTCTTGCTATTGATGAAGAAAGAAAATTCAAGGCCCTCGATATTGAGTTTAAATTGCCCAAACCCTCTTATACCATAGATACAATTACACATCTTAAGGAAAAATATCACGGGCATACATTCACAATAATAATGGGTTCTGATAGTTTTCAAAATATTTCTAAATGGAAAAATAAAGATCAACTTGTTCGCGAAAATGATATAATTGTTTTTAGAAGGAGGGGGTTTGAAATTCTAAAAAGCAATGAGTCAAACATTTTAATTTTGGATCAGGCTCCTTTATTGGATATTTCTGCCACAAGTATCCGGAAATTAATAGGAGAAGGAAAATCAGTTCGTTATATGCTTACTGATGCTGTAAGGGAAGAAATTGAAAAGAGTGGATATTATAGAAACAGTAACCGGGACGGGTTAAATAAAAGTGCCTAACAAAAAGCAAGCAAGCACTATGTAAGGAGGAGCTATTTTTGTATAACGAAGTGTAACAAAGGTTCCGGAGATTGCTATAATATTCAACAACGGTTGAATTGACCCATCTACTATGTCTATAGACACATTTTTCATAAGAAAGAACGTAGCGCCAAGCATTATACCGACAACAGCCGAATTAATGCCTTCTAAGGATCGAAAAATAACGGCATACTTTTTTAAATTATGCCACACTGGGAAAAAAAATAAAACAAGTAGGGCGCTGGGTAAAAAAATTGCTACAGAGCCAATAAAGCATCCCAAAAGCTGCATTTGCGGTTGTGGCGTACTTGTTTTGAGTGCCATGCCACCCATAAAAGAACCTATCGAAAAAACCGGTCCGGGTATTGCTCTTACAACGCCTGATCCTGTTAAAAAAGCGTCCTGATCTATTCTCAGAACGTTTGGGTTGCCTTCTTCTACTCTCAGCGTATTTGGCCTTACTACATATTGCTGATACATCATCGGCATCAACACATCGCCACCGCCAAAAACAAGGCTTCCAAATCTGTATAAGTTCTCAAAAAGATTAAAAGGTCCTCTATTCTTCCATTCTTCCGTTCTGGCCTTTTCACTCAAAACACCGGCAACAATAAAAAGAGCAAAGAAAATAAGTATGTTACCCCATTTTATTTTCTTTGGAGGTATCCCTTTTTGCGGGATGCGCCTGTCACTAAAATTAGTTGCTATTCCGGCTGCTACAATTACACATGGAAACACCCAGGGAGTCTTAAAAAGAAAGAAAGTTGCAATGGCTGTAACTACCATGATTACCTTTGTAATCGTATTTGTAATCGACACCTTTGCCATCCTGAATGCAGAAAAAGCTATAAAGCCAACAGCCATAGGTTGTATAAACTTAAAAGCTTCCATTGACAAAGAGCGATCGTCAAGATAATCAAGTATAAATGACAGCCCGCCCATTAAAAAGCAAGCAGGAGAAATCCAGATGATTAGTGTAGCTATTGCAAGAGGAAGACCTCCTCTTTTATAACCAATTAAAGTAAGAGTTTGTGTGGAAGATGCACCTGGCAACATTTGACAGAAAGCGTTGAAATCGAGCAACTCCTGTTCAGTTATATCTTTTCTTTTTTGAACGAATGTCTTTAACATCATTCCAAAATGCCCTTGCGGACCGCCAAAAGCCGTAACACTATGCAGAAACACAGCCTTAAGAAAGTTAGTATGTCTATATAAAATCAAGGTGAGATCCTGAAGTTTAAAATATTGATACCAAGATAATACATTAAAAGAAAAATCTGTACCCAACCTTTTTTTTGGCAAAAAGAATATCCTTATAAGTTGTTAGTTATTTTTCTTGTCGAGTACTTTATAAAATAGTTTTTTAGTAAAAGCGTCCAATAGCCTTACTTACAAGAGAAAGACATTGTCCACAGGTAGTATCTAAAAGGAAACAGAAGAAAAATTATCTAACGCAGCAAATCGCAAGGTTTTAGGCCTGTATGCTTTTTAAATGCCGCTGAGAAATGAGATATAGAAGAATAACCAAGCAGCGCAGATACATCAGTAACACTGAGTCCTTTTTCATACAACAGATACTTTGCATGCTCCATACGCTGCTGCTGGTAAAAATCAAAAATAGTGGTACCAAATACTTCCTTAAATCCCTTTTTTAAGTAGCATTCGTTAATAGCCACCTTACGGCTTAGTTCTTTAATGGTAATGGGCTCCCCAATCCGCTGCAATAAAATTTCCCTCGCAAGAAATATGCGTTCTTTACCAGATTCATCTGCAAGAAATTTACACGAGAAACCTTCTTCCTTTTCGTCAACCAGACACTCAAGGCTGTAAAGCAACAACTCATGAACTTTTGAGTTTGTGAAAATATTTTCCATAGAGCCACTATAACTATGGTTTAGTAAGGCATCAAGTGCAACTCTTTTGCGACTGCACACTGGAAAAGTCTTTGTAAATGAATGAGGGTGTTTAAAAGCAAGTACCTCATCTTTGCGGTTACTTAATTTTACATTATGTACAAACTGGTGCAGAAAAGTAGATGAAAAATGAAATGTAAATACATCTACACTTTCATGCTTGCCGCTACAGTTTTTTGTGGGAAGTTCACCGCACTGTACGCAGGTTTTATCAAAACAATACTTATTACCACTAATACAGTACCGAAGTTCCATAAAATTATCCTGCGGTCTCTTCTCGTTAAAATGATATACCATCATTCCTGTATCATCGCTGTTCCATTTTTGAAGGGGATAATACCTGCGTATAACATACTGGATTGATCCTGGAATATGCTGCTCTTTCATGTGCAGAAGATTCATCCCCGGTTCAATCGCATTACCTTGCGCTAATTTTAGTATGTCTAATACTTGTAACATTGATTTGCGAAATTAATGTATCTACATGTAATTTGAATAAAACCTTGTCATAGCACTGTAAAAGAATAGTTATTGAAATACTTTTTCTATCACATATTTGTGTACTGACTTAAAAAAAGCGGCAGGTTTTTGAGCCCGGCCATTGGTAATCTAATGGAGCTTTGCTTGCGTCGCACTCTTGTAATACATCAAATAATTGAGCATTTTATAGATTAAAAAAAGACAAATATGAATAATTTTAATCATTGCCACTTATTTTACGCAAATTTTTGATCAGCAATAAACAGAAAGTATAAGTGTGCGACGCAACGAAGCTGCCATATAAAAAAAAAGCCGGGCTACAAAAAATTGCCCCGGCTTTTATGGTGAGTTAAAAAAAGCAATTAAAAATCGAATCCCAAAGCAAAATACCAGATAGGTTTCCCTACAAAAAGACCGTTCATTGGCCAGGCTGTATCAAGCTTCATAAAATAGCCAAGCAAGGTACTTCTTACGCCAAAACCATAACCACCTGCCAAGGGGCCAATACCGCCGGCTTTTTGCCTTACCGTAACCGGATTACTTGGCGTTGCTGGTCCAAAAACATAAGTGGGGCGTTCTATATTTTTTAAACTGCCGTTCCATGCGGTTCCAAGATCAATAAACTGAACCAGCTGGAAATTGCGGAGGAATGCATTGTTAATTGGTTTATTAAAAAATGTTGTAAAAACAGGCAGCCGAAATTCACTATTAAAAACCACAGAGTTATTGCCATTAGCCACATTTTGAATATACCCCCGCATATTAACCGTAAGCGACTGGTAAGCATATTGATTATCTGAAACAGGTGGGTTTGAACTATTAAACTTGGGGCCAACCCAACCGTCTACGCCACCCAAATAATAAATAAGCTTTGCATCACCAAAAGAAAAGTCGCCGGCAGCCCTTGTTGCCCATATAAAATTGCGGTATATTTTTACGTAGTTTCTTGCATCGTAGCCCAGGTTAAATGTTGTTTTGCCTTTTAAAGATGAGCCTTTGCTTACGGGGATATTGTAATCGAAATATACCTTCCACCGCAACCCATTCCATATATTTTGAGTTGGATTAATTGTGTTGTCATGCACATATTCTACCCTTGAAAGTACAGTAGATGTAGAAGAATCTTTAGCGCTTAATGCGTTTAAGTCTGGCGTTCCCAAAAAGTAGTTAATTGGCTTTATAACACCCTTATCTCTTCGCAATCCAACTGTTGCACGAAAGCTTTTAACCTCGTTAATTGGAAATGTTGCATTAAACTGGTAAAGATTGGTAATAACTACGTTGTCAAAATTACTAAGCTCGTTGTTGTAATCGTAAAACCCTCGGTAATTACTCACATTACTACGATAGTAAGTCAAACCCCAGTCTATCTTTTTTCGGTAGTTTTGATAGGATAGTAGCACATCTTTATCTGACAAAGTTGTGCCAAAACGAAGCGCACCCACAAATTTTACATCTTCCATTACATCGCTTATGCCGAAAGCAAAGCTGAAATTGAGGTCATTGCCATTGTTAAGCTGAATGGGTCCACCGCCGCCCTGGTATGGCTGGTAGCGGTTTACTAAAATATTATTTGTTATTCCTGCCAGCACATAGTCTGCACTAAACTTGAGCTTGTAATTATATAAAGCAGATTTTGATAGTACACTTTCCATTTTTTTTGGCAAAACACTATTGCTAACGCCTTTTAAAGAATCTGGCTTTTCATCTTCAAATTCATTTTGAAAAACGGTCTGGTTCAAAAGTTTAGCTGAATCTTTTTTAACCTCTATTGCTTTGCCACTTGATATTCTGTCCCGTTTAAGCTGTTCTTTTATAAATTCCGTTGGCCTTGCGTTTACGTTGCGGTTACGTAAGGCTGCAGAGTCAACCTTAAGTTTGTAAAGGAACTTAAGATCGCCTTCCCGCCTAACTTCACTTACCTGGCCATTATTACCCGCAATTCTGCTTTCTAACAGACTGCTTTGATAATTGGTGAGCGGAAAAGTATAAGTAGAATCTTTATAAACAGAAAAATAACTTACACTATCAGGTTCCTGTTTTTGCCATGCCCCAAGGGTTGAATCAAGTTCTTGATCAACTGGGTTACGCAGCACTTCGTCGCCTATATAATACAGTGTGTCTAATCCATCTCTTTGAGTAGAAAAAAAGCCAGCCCAACGGTTGCCTATGCCATTTTCGTCATTTAAATAGGTAAAGTGGTTAGTATTATATTGCGTTGGAAAACGGGCATTACCATACTTAACCATGCTTAACTGAGAGATTTGTTTAAAATCACTGTTATTGAGCAGGTCAACCAGAAAAACATTAAAATGATTATGGCTAGGTATTATTGAATCGGCAGTCTCCGCATTAATACCCGGCCGGTTAGATGCAAAGATTATTCCTACACGATTAGGAAAAGAAACCACCGATGGATCAAGGTCGTCATACACATCGTTGGTTATTTGTTTCACTTTACTGTTATCTATGCGGTATGTAAAAATATCAGACTGTCCCTTTTTTACAGCGCTGAGAAGCAACGTGTTTGCATCTAACATAAATCCTGCATCTATTATTTGCTCAAAACCATCGATTGGCTGTTTAAAACGCTTAATATTAGCAATAACGTCATAAACAAACATATTGGCTTTTCCTTCTTTGGTGTAGATCACCAGCAGCCGACTTCCCTTACCATCCCAAGCCAGTATGGGATAATTTGGATTTTTTTCATTGTCAAGGGAACTCACTCCAAATTTCAGCAATATTTTTTCTTCGTAAAGATTGTCAACATATTTTACGCAGTAGATACCCTCCTTATATTCAACAACGGCATAAGAGTTGTTTTTAGCATTTGGGTTGGCGGCAAAACGATAAAAGTCTGTTTTACCAATATCCTCTATTACACTTAATTTACCTCTCGGTGCATTACGTCTTTGTTTAATGTCCTGAACATATCGGTCTTCCTCGTAAGTCATAAAGTCCGCAAGTACATCCTTAAATTTTTTCTTACAAATCTTTTCAGAAGCCGCATTAAGATTTTTATAAAGCCTTGCCAGATAAAGGAAATAAGTAACATTCTCCGGCTTATAATTCTGAGCAATAAAATACCAAAAAGCATGGCCGGCAAGCGTGGGTTTGGCAAAAGCAAACTGGTAAAACGTGCGGTAGTCACCGCTTAAAATTGCGTTTTTAAGGTCATCATCTTTTTGGGTGCTCCATGGTTCTGCTATATATTCTATGTAACCGTCCGTAAGCCATTTGGGTAGATCAAGTAGTGCTGCATTGCTGGCAAATTCCCCAATATCATCTCCAAATAAAATATTATCTGTAAGTATTTTGGCTATGCCTTCCCTAATCTGCCTTTTAAGCGTATTCTTATTACCGTCATAATATAATATAAGCTTATTATTAACCAGTTTAGTAACCCCGCCCGAGTTTTGCCACTCTGTACCCAAACCAATATTACTGGTTTTGTAATCATCAAAATTATCGTACACAACAATGTTACCGCGGCGTTGCAGCGAATATTCAACAGCCGCTTCAATAGACGGTAACTCCTCTTCCGCAACCTGAGTTACAAACTTTGCAAGTTCAAGACCACCCTGATTAAAGTAGGTATTAAAATTCGGACTCTGATAAAATTTCCATTTGAATTTTTCATACTGCAAACGGTTTTTGCCATAAGTAACTGTATTAACCTGGGAATTTGAAATAAATGGCAACAAAGCAGCGAGTATAAAAAAATAAATATTTAACCTTTGGCGTATAACTTGCATATCCTTTCTTTAAAATACTAAAATTAATGTAATAAACCCTAACAGGTTGCAAAAATAGTGTTATGATACAGATTGAAATGTTCACTTTCAGCCCAATTCAGGAGAACACTTATTTGCTTTGGAACGAAAAAGGTAATGCGCTTATTATCGACCCTGGCTGTTATTTTACCCAGGAGCAGGAAACACTCTTCGGTTTTATTAAGAGCAAAGGTCTGAAACCGGTTCAGCTCATTAACACTCACTGCCATTTAGATCATGTATTTGGTAACAAATGGGTGGCCGATACTTATCAGCTAGAATTATTTATTCATCCCGATGAAGAAAAGGTATTACTGTTTGCCTCTGCCAGCGGCCTCATGTATGGTTTGTCTTTCGATAACTATAAAGGCCCTTTACATTTTCTTAACCATGGCGATGTTATCAGTTTAGATCAGGATCAGTTACAGGTAATACTAACTCCCGGACACTCACCAGGCCATATTTGTTTTTACTGCAAAGCCCAGAACTTTTTAATTGGCGGCGACACGCTTTTTCTCGAAAGCATTGGCCGCACAGATTTGCCGGGCGGTAATCACAAGCAATTGCTGCAAAGTATACAGCAACAGTTATTTGTTTTACCCAACGAAACGGTTGTCTATTCTGGTCATGGTCCTCAAACAACAATCGGGCACGAGAAAAAGCACAATCCATTTTTACAGGGCTTTACTTAAAACCTATTGCAGCAAAGGAATTTTTTTGAGCCCGCCATTTATTTATTATGGCATCGTTCCTTGCGTCGCACTCTTGTACTTTTTTTCTTTACGCAGCTTTATTAAATACAAACAAACGCTAAGTAAGTTTTCGATATTTCGTTCCAATATAATCTATAAAGTCAGGTTCAATGCCCTGATTGCGTATGGTTATTTATACCTGCGCACGATGATGAATAAGATGAAAATTTAGCTGCAAAGCAATGCCTTGCGGAGAAGCAAGCCAGCGGCCACCGTCAAAACCTGCGAACTCCGTTTCTGTTTTAAGTGCTTCGTCGGCTCTTACCTTTATTTAATCCAGCCAGAGATTCAGGCTTTTGCTCCATTCAATTTCCAGATCTTCTAAATTATACAACGGCTTCCAGCACCTCATTTGCCTACCAACGGTATCCTGCGTTATTCTTACCATCCACTTATTTTGGACGTTTATCAGGTGACTAAAAGCCTTATACTTTCTGTTTTGTTTGGCAACAGCTTTTTATTGGTGAGATAGTTGTAATTGAATGTTTCAATAAGGTATTCTTTCATTTGCATAAAAAAGTTTTAGGCCATTGGTTAACCAAAAGCTGAAAACGGTTCTGTAGGTACAAGAGTGCGACGCAACAGAGGACGCCCAAAGAACCGATGCCCGGCCCATAATATTTATTAAAAAATACTAACCGTATTCCGTTATTGATACCAGATAAAAATGGCACGGTTAAACTTTTAAATAGATCTTCTTTTTATCCATTAAATAGCCAACACTCCAGCAAAAGAGCATCCAGCTCACGGCAAATAAAAGCGATCCAATATAGTCGCCGGCCGGCGCGTAAATATGCTGGTATAACCATTCAAATAAAGACAGATCGCCAATGCGCACAACGTACAGCACTATAACCCCAATTTCTGATAACAGATAGATAGGTAAAGGGTTTCGGCCAAATACCTGGAAGAAATACACACCCTTTTTTTTACCTAAAAAATCTACCAGGTAAATAATGCAGGCCAGTATCATACAATCGAGACCCACGGTGCGCATAACGAAAGAACTGGTCCACAGTTTTTTATTAATTGGAAAGCCCAGGTTCCACCAGTAAGAAATAATAAAACAAACAACACCCGCCATTAACAGCTTCGCCAAACCTTCATAAGTATTTCCTTTTTTCTGCAGGTAACTACCCACCAAAAAACCTGCAACCACATTGCCAATAGATGGGAATGTGCTTAGCAAACCCTCCGGCTCAAATGCAAACCCTTCGCCATGGTATAAATGACTTTCGCCAAGCAGCCACATATCTAATTTTGAACCCGCATTACCCGTAATGCTTAATGGGTCTGGCGCATCGCCAAAATACCACATAACCGGCCAATAAAGAATTAAGATAAGTATGGTAATTATGGTTGTTGCCCTGGGCTTTAAAAAATAAAGCATTAAGCTCGCTGCACAATACGCAAGGGCAATGCGCTGCAGTACACCGAAAACTCTTGTCCCCGAAAAAGGCGCAAAGACAATATTACCGGCATCTTCTTTTACAAAAGGAAACCAGTACATAAGATAGCCCAGTAAAAAAATAAGAAAAGTGCGTTTGAAAATTTTCCCAAGTACCTGGCCTGTAGTCATGTCGGCCCATTTGTTCATAACAAAACTCATGGCATTACCTACTGCAAACATAAAAGAAGGGAAAACAAGGTCAGTCGGCGTAAACCCATCCCATTTTGCGTGTTCCAATGGCGAAAAAGTTGGGCTGCCGCCAGGTGTATTTACAATAATCATAAAGCAGATGGTCATTCCACGGAAAACATCAAGCGCCGTAAAACGCTGGTTAAGAGCTGTTGACATATCAGTTGTTTTAGGTTCCCGAATTTAGTTATTCCTGTTCAATAAATGTAAGGGTGCTTTAAGGAACAATAAATTATCTGTCTCCGTTGCTCACTGTCAAATTTTTTTACTACCATTTTTTCTTTACTTTGCCACCAAATAAAAAAGGAAAATTATGCCAAGAAGTTGTATCGCTGGAGTAGGGATGTATGTTCCGGAGAACGTAGTTACCAACTTTGATCTGATGAAGTATATGGATACGAATGATGAGTGGATTCAGGCAAATACCGGCATAAAAGAAAGAAGGTTTGCAAAGAGACTGGGCGAAACAACTGCAACAATGGGTATAGAAGCGGCAAAAATGGCCATTGAAAATGCCGGAACCACCGCACAGGAAATTGACTTTATTGTTTTTGCCACCATTACACCCGATTATAACTTTCCTGGTTGTGGTGTAATTGTACAGCGCGAATTAAAAATGAAAGAAATTGCGGCGCTTGATATACGTAACCAGTGCAGCGCATTTATTTATGCCATAAGCGTTGCCGATCAATTTATACGTTCCGGCATGTATAAAAACGTGTTGGTAATAGGCAGTGAAAAACAATCTGGCTGGCTCGATTTTTCAACCAGAGGCAGAAAAGTTTCTACGCTTTTTGCAGATGGTGCCGGCGCATTGGTATTACAGGCAACAGAAGAACCTGGCCTGGGAATTTTAAGCACGCACCTGCACTGCGATGGTGTTGGCGCAGAATCACTTGTTTGTTTTAACCCCGGCACACACGGTAACCATTGGGTTAAAGATGCAGCCGATTACGAAGAAATGGAACTGGCACATACTTTTATAAGTAAAGCCATGATTGATAAAGGTCAAATCTATCCTCATATGGATGGTGCCGTTGTAATGAAACGCGCCATTATAAAAATTCCCGAAGTAATACGGGAGGCACTGGTAGCCAACAATAAAAAGGAAGAAGATATTAATATGCTTATCCTTAACCAGAGCAACCTGCGCATAGCCGAGTATGTACAGAAAAAATTAGGTTTAACAAACGATGAGGTATACACCAACATTCAGCGTTATGGCAATACAACGGCTGCCTCCATTCCAATTGCTTTTTACGAGGCCCTGCAGGAGGGCAAAGTAAAAAAAGGCGACCTGCTTTGTTTCGCATCGTACGGCAGCGGGTTTACCTGGAGCAGCGCACTGATTCAGCTATAAAAGAAGGAGATTTTTTGAGACCCGGCTGAAGCTATTAATTTGGCTTTACTTGCGTCGCACTCTTGTACTTTCTGTTCATTATGAGGCTTTAACCTTAGCGTAGACGGAAGCGAAGTAGTATTAGTTAGACTGTATCATTATAAAACGCCACAAACACAACAAAAAATTAACCGCTCAATTATCATGGCTAAAATGCTGATAATTGAGCGGTTTTTTTTGCAACAACTTTTAAAAAAAATGCAACCAAATTAAGTTTGCACCATTTGATGCTAAGGCCTCATTAATAACAGAAAGATAAAGTGATTGCGACGCAAGGAACGATGCCATGAAAATATTAGCTGGTATCCTCCTGTCGTCTTTAAAAAACGGCTAATCAAACGTGCTGTAGAAATAAGGTGTTTTTGCCGCAAACTCAGCACTGCAGGTGTCTACCATTTTATAAACCCTTGTTATGCCAAGGGCTTTACGTTTTTCATAAACCTGCTCTGCGGTGCTGTTGCTGTGTAATATGCGTGCAATCTGCTCATCGCTGAAACCATTTTGTTTGGCCTCTTTAATAAGCTCTGTTGGCAGACTGTCAAGTGAATGCTGCAGAATAATCTTTTCTATGCGGCAAATCTCCTGTATTTGATAAATGAACCAACGATCAATACCTGTTGCATGCACAATGGTTTTTACCGTTACACCCTGCATCAAAGCATCTTTTATGCGGAAAATACGATCCCATTTTGGAACCTTGATGTATTCAATCAGTTCATCGCTTTTCATTAAGCTTTTGCCATAATAGCCCAAGCCAACGGCTTCGTTTTCCAAACTCTGACAGGCTTTTTGAATCGCTTCTGTAAAGCTTCTGCCAATGGCCATTACCTCGCCTACACTTTTCATTTGCAGGCCAAGCGTATCGTTGGCGCCTTTAAATTTATCAAAGTTCCAGCGTGGTATTTTTACAATAACGTAATCGAGCGCCGGTTCAAAATATGCAGAAGTGGTGCCGGTTATCTGGTTCTTTAATTCATCTAAATTATAACCAATGGCCAGTTTTGCAGCAATTTTGGCAATTGGGTACCCCGTAGCCTTTGATGCAAGTGCAGAGGAACGGCTAACCCTAGGGTTTATTTCCACGGCAATTAACTCCTCGGTTTCCGGATTTTGAGCAAACTGTACATTACAGCCTCCTGCAAAATTGCCCAGCGAACGCATCATCAGCATTGCTTTATTACGCATATCCTGGTAAGCAGTATCGCTCAAAGTCATTGCAGGCGCAACTGTTATGGAATCCCCGGTGTGGATGCCCATGGGATCGAGATTCTCTACCGTACAAATAATTACTACATTATCGGCTTGGTCGCGCAGCAGTTCCAGTTCATATTCTTTCCATCCCAAAACGGCTTTTTCTACCAATACTTCATGAATTGGCGAAGCCTGTAAGCCTATTTTTAATGCATCGTCCAGTTCATCTTTGCTGTGCACAAAACTTCCTCCTGTTCCGCCCAATGTAAATGATGGCCGTATTACAAGGGGAAACCCAATTTCCTGTGCAAATTCTTTACCTTCCAAAAAGCTGTTGGCTATGTGGCTAGGCGCTACCATAATACCAATCTTTACCATTAACTGGCGAAACTGTTCGCGGTTTTCAGCAAGGTCAATGGCTGCCACATCTACACCAATCATGCGAACATTGTATTTTTCCCAAACGCCCAGCTCATCTGCTTCTTTGCAGAGATTAAGCGCTGTTTGACCGCCCATGGTTGGCAAAACTGCATCTATCTGGTTTTCCTCCAGAATTTGTTCAATGCTTTCTACCGTTAACGGAAGCAGGTAAACCCTGTCTGCCATCATAGGGTCGGTCATTATCGTGGCGGGATTGCTGTTGATAAGAATTACCCTAATTCCTTCTTCCCGCAGGCTGCGTGCAGCCTGAGAACCGGAATAATCAAACTCGCAGGCTTGGCCAATAATAATAGGGCCGGAACCAACGATAAGTACTGACTTTATAGAAATATCTTTTGGCATAAAATTCAAATTGTGCAAATTTAGGATGCAGCAGGAATTTTACCCGTTTAATTTTAAACAGAGGCTTTGATTTTCGGGCTGCAACTGAACAGTATTTAGAATGTATAAGTTTGCAACCATAGCCTTAAACGGTGCAAGCTGCAACCAAAACTTCACAAAGTATCTTACGCCGGGCAACAATAAGTCCCGGAAACCATAAATATTTTCAACCTGTTGGCAAAAAATAAAAATGGTAAAAAGTATATCTTGTGGGTATGCAACACATCAGCCATTTGCAAAAAGACAAAAAATTTGCACGTATTATTAATGAACCGCTGAACGAACTGCAGCCGCGTAAAAACATAGCGCTTACCTTAATGGGCAGTATTATTAGTCAGCAACTGAGTACAAAAGTTGCGGATATTATTAAAAAAAGATTTCTTGCTTTATACGGAAAAAAAGAGCCCACCATACAGCAGGTACTTGATACGCCTGTTGAAACGCTGCGCTCGATAGGTTTATCAAATGCCAAAGCAAATTACGTGCATAATGTTGCGATATTTTTTATAGAACAAAAAATAACCAACAGCAAAATTAAAAAAATGAGTAACGACGAAATTATTACTTTGTTTTCTCAAATAAAAGGAGTGGGCCGCTGGACGGTTGAAATGCTGCTTATGTTTACGCTGGGCCGCGAAGATGTTGTAGCGCTGGACGATCTGGGTATACAACAGGCAATGATTAAACTGTATAAACTGGATGTTCTGGATAAAAAACAATTGCGTGAGAAAATGATTAAGCTGTCTTCAAAATGGAGTCCTTACCGTACTTACGCATGCCTTTACCTGTGGCGCTGGAAAGATGCCAAATAATTGCAATTGCCCGTGCCATATATATCAGATGATAAAATCTGAAAATCCCGCCTGTTTTTCGCCATGCTATGTACGGGTGTAAAAGCTAAGATAGCTTCTACAATTACTAAAGCCGGGATAAATTTCTTGCTTACGATTTTTAAGAATCAATTTTTCATGATTTCTTTTCTTATTAAAAAATAAATTATTATTCACAGGCAATCAATCATGGTAAAAGATGCATAAATGACAGGGAACATTCAGCGTAAGGAGCGGTGTGCAAAAGGATGTGTACTTCTTTTAAGTTTGTAGTAAGGTGGCACGTTAACGTTTATTACTAACACAAATTAATACGTGTTTCAAAAAAAGGTATCCTTGAGATTTATTAACTTAACACAAAAGATTTGAAATAGGTAATGCATATAAAAACGAATACCCGGAATGTATTATTATATGCTATTTGGTGGAAAGAATCTTATGTTATTGCGAGGCTGCTGCACTTGCTCAGTTGTGTAACTAATGTACAATAGTGCGACCACCGCCTCTGCGTGGCAAGCCGCAACAAATGCTAAATAGTAGTAATGCTGACCACTCAATAATTTTTGTATTCAATTGCTGATAGTCATTTATGCTTTTTTATTTAAGGTGCGCCAAAGCAGGTCTTTAAGTTCGGTTAGCCCTTTCTGTGTTAAAGAAGAAATAAATACATGGTCAATATTTTTTGGTAACTCCCCGGCAATTGCTTCTTTAAGTTCATCATCCAGCATATCGCTTTTGCTTATGGCAATTACAAAATCTTTCTGCAGCATTTCAGGATTGTATTCTTCCAGTTCATTAATAAGAATATCAAATTCTTTTTTATGATCTTTACTGTCTGCCGGTATTAAAAAAAGCAGTACTGCGTTTCTTTCTATATGCCGCAAAAAGCGGTGGCCCAATCCTTTTCCTTCTGCGGCACCTTCAATTATACCGGGTAAATCTGCTATGCAAAAAGATTTGCCATCCCTGTATTCTACCATCCCTAACTGTGGCACCAAAGTAGTAAACGCATAGTCTGCAATTTTTGGTTTGGCTGCGGTAATTACAGAAAGCAAAGTAGATTTACCGGCATTCGGAAATCCCACCAAACCCACGTCAGCCAACACTTTCAGCTCCAGCAGTTTAAAACCTTCAACGCCTTCTTCACCGGGTTGCGCATGTTCGGGTGCCTGATTGGTTGGTGTGGCAAAATTAGAGTTACCTAAACCCCCGCGGCCACCCGGCAGCCAGATAAACTCCTGGCCATCTTCCAGTATTTCGGCTTCAATTTCGTTGGTTATTTCATCCCGGGCCACGGTACCCAGCGGCACTTCAATAATAATATCTTTTCCGTTTCGGCCGGTGCTGCAGTTTTTGCTGCCATTTTCACCATCTTCAGCCAGTACATTTTTATAATATCTTAAATGGAGCAACGTCCACAACTGGCTGTTGCCCCTTAAAATAATATGTGCGCCTCTTCCTCCATCGCCCCCATCGGGGCCGCCAAATGCAGTAAGCTTATTTCGCATAAAATGCCTGCTGCCAGCCCCGCCATGCCCACTCTTGCAAAAGATCTTTATGTAATCAATAAAGTTTGTTCTCTCCATAATATGATAAAGCGCAAAGATAAGTTTTATGATACCGGCAGTGTAATTGATCTTGCAGGAGTTAGCCGCATCATTAATTGGCTAAATTTTGGAGTGGGCTTTTACCAATAAATTTTTTTTGAACCCAGCTGCATTGCTACTATTAAGCCTGGTTGCGTCGCACACTTGTACGCCTTGTCCACTACTAACCACCAACCCTCAACTGTTGATTCGCTTCGGTCGCCTCTTGAAAGTCGACCAAAATTCCGAATGTACAAGTGTGCGACGCAACGAAGATGCCACCTGTACAAATGCCTGGCCCATAATTGTATTTAATTTTTTCAGGTGAACTTCAGATAAATAAGTTTCTTTACAGCCCAAAGCGTGTACAGAAATGATTAGTATAATTATACCTACTTATAATGAAGCGGAGACTATTACAAAGCTCATCAACTTTCTGCAACAACACAATAACGGCCCGGTCTCAGAAATAATTATTGCGGATGGCGGCAGTAATGATGATACCGTTGCCCTGGCAGCAAAAGCTGGTGCAATTGCCAGAATATCGCCACAAAAAGGCAGGGCCGCGCAAATGAATTTTGGTGCTTCGCTCGCAACCGGCGGCATATTTTATTTTATACATGCTGATACAATGCCTGCCGCAACGTTTACAAAAGATATTAAGCAGGCAATAAATGATGGATATTCCTTTGGAAGATATTGTACAAAGTTTGATAGTGATAAATGGATACTGAAACTCAATAGTTTGTTTACAAAATTCGACTTTTTTGTGTCCTATGGAGGCGATCAAACTTTGTTTATTACAAGGGAATTATTCAATGCTATCAATGGTTTCAACGATTCCATGCTGATAATGGAAGACTACGATATTGTAATAAGAGCGAAACAAAAGGCGTTGTATAAGGTTATAAAAAAAGAGGCATTGGTAAACACAAGAAAATACAAAACAAATACCTGGTGGCAAATATTAAGGGCCAATTCTACTATTGTAATGATGTATAAAAGGGGAGCCCCTCAGCAGGCAATGGTAAATAAGTATAAAAAAATGCTTAACTATCCTTAAACTATTCTGCAACAGCACCACCACAACTGGAGCCTGCACCCGCAGTGCATCCGTAACAATGCTGGTTCACTACAATTTCCCTGTTATTTATCTGCTGCAGATTAAATTGTGACAGGTGTTGTGACTCATTGCAACCAACCTTAAGATCGAGCATCTGGTTAAAATCGCAGTCGTATAAATAACCATCCCAGCCAACTGACAAGGTGTTACGGCACATTACACTTTTTGTAGCAGCAGGGTTAAATGCATTGATAAGTTTATCCATATACTTTTCGTAATTACCGCTTACCAAAAGATAGTCAAGGTAACGGCTGATGGGCATATTGGTAATTACAAAAAGACTGTTGAAAAAAATGCCATAATCTTTTGCCAAAGCAGTTTTATATTCCTTTTCCAAGGCTGTTTGTGATGGTGGTAAAAAAGCCCCTGCCGGGTTATAAACTAAATTGAGAATTAACCCGGATCCTTCTTTGCCATAACCTTCTGCATTCAGCATCTGCAAAGCTTTTACAGAATCTTCAAATACACCATCGCCACGCTGCCGGTCTGTTCTATCCTGGGTATAAGATGGTAAGGAAGAAGCCACTTCAATGTTGTGAAGTTTAAAAAATGCAGGCAGATCGTTAAACCGTTTGTTGGCAAGAATAATGGTAAGGTTACAGCGAACAATAATATGCCTGTTCAGTTTTTTTATTTCTTCCACAAACCACCGGAAACTGGGGTTTAACTCGGGTGCGCCACCGGTAAGATCCACGGTAGTAAAGCTTGGGGTTTTCTCAAGAATATTCAGGCAGAGCTGCATTGTTTCCCGGGTCATTATTTCTTTGCGGTCGGGCCCGGCATCTACATGACAATGTTTACAAACTTGGTTGCACATTTTGCCCACATTTATCTGGAATATTTCTGAGCCCGTAGGCTTCAATGGAAACATTCCAATATTGCGGAGCTTGTCTTTAAACAAGGGCAAATTTTTTTCATGTTCCAGAATATCTACCTGGTGCCCTGCATCTGAAAGTATATGTTGTAAAGCTTGTAACGATTTCATGTAGCGGTTTGTAAAATAATTATTAACCCAGGATTACATCCCAATCTCTTTAACCTTGTTCATCATCTGCACGCCATGTACTAAAACTGCGCCACCTTTTATAGCGGCTGCCACATGTACAGCTTCCATCATTTGTTTTTCGCTCCAACCTTTTTCGTAGGCATCGGTGCTGTAGGCATCGATACAATACGGGCATTGCACAGCATGCGCAACCGCCAAAGCAATTAACGATTTCTCTTTTGCGGTAAGTGCGCTGTCTTTAAAAACTTCGCCGTACCAGCCAAAAAACTTATCGCCCATTTCTTTTTGAAACTCGGCAATTGCACCAAACTTACCCAGGTCTTCTTCGTTGTAATAATGTTTTGACATAATGATTATTTTATAAGTTTTAAATCAAAAAACTTTTAACGGTCCTTTGCGCCTTAGCTACTCAATGGTAGTTTTTGTGGCCATACCAGCATTGCTGCTATTGATCTGCTGTTGCAGCTTGCCCCGCCGAAGGCGGTGGTCGCACTTTAGTACTTTTATTTCATTACTCAACATATTTTCGTGAGCTTTCTTTTTTCAATAAGCCTTAATTCCAAAAGAACAAAACAAACATACTTGTATTTTTTAACAACAATAAAGCCCGAATCAATAAATTAAATAACGCAAAAACGGTAAGGTTAGTTTTACTTTAGAATTTTAAAACAGCTATTATGGATAATATGTTGCAAAAGATAGAGGAATGTGCCGCCTTCCTGAAAAACAATGGTTTTACTCAGGCAAAGGCTGCAATCGTATTAGGCACAGGTCTTGGTTCTTTCATTGGGGAAATGGAAGTTGAACGAATCATCCCTTACAACGAAATACCTCATTTCCCTGTTGCCACAGTTGAGTTTCACAAAGGCCAGTTGGTACTTGGGAAAGTTGGTAATACAAAAGTGATTGCCATGCAGGGACGCTTTCATTATTATGAAGGTTATTCCATGCAGCAGATCACATTCCCTGTTAGAGTGATGAAATCACTTGGAATTGAAATCCTCTTTCTCAGCAACGCTGCGGGCGGCATGAACCCGACCTACAAAAAAGGAACGCTTGTTTTGATAGATGACCATATAAATATGTTGCCAGAAAATCCTTTGCGTGGATTAAATGCACCCGAATTTGGTAACAGGTTTGTAGATATGAGCCAGCCGTACAATAAAAAGTTAAACGACCTGCTGATAAAATCGGCAGGTGAAATTAATGTTGATCTTGTAAGTGGCGTCTATGTTTCTGTTATGGGGCCCAACCTCGAAACAAGAGCTGAGTACCGCCACCTGCGTTCCATTGGTGCAGATATGGTGGGCATGAGTACCGTACCCGAAGTTATTGTTGCCAACCATATTGGCCTGGCCTGTGCGGCCATTAGTGTAATAACAGATGAATGCGATCCTGATAACCTGGCGCCGGTAAACATTGC
>JBBRDW010000051.1:0-30744 GCA_038203525.1 Chitinophagales bacterium
GGGCACAATATTCCAGAGGATATTATTATTAGAAGATATTTTAAAGGATTAGCAAATCTAACAAATGTTTTTATTGATATTTGTGACTATTGGATTGTTATTGACAACTCAAATAACCCTTATAAATTTATTGCTGAAGGCGCTCTAAATCTGCCAGCAACTATTTATGATAATGAAATTTGGAAGGAAATTAAAAATAAGAATCATGAAAAATAACGTACTGGAAAACTCTGACATAAAAGAAAGGGTAATGAAAGGTTTAGACTTGACATTTGAAAAGCTACTCAAAACCAAAAGCCAAACAAATGGAATTTTCGTCCTTTCTCAAAATGGAATCATCAAGAAGGTAAAGGCTTCAGACCTACATAAATAGTAGTACTTCCGCTAACATTGCCGCAAGGCACTATTTTTATCGGCAGAAAAGAACCGGCAGTATTTTTATTTGACCGGTAAACACCATACCAGTAGTGGAAAATATGATAGGTGATGTTGTTAGCAGCGCAGAAAGCGCTTTGTGTAATAACACTCTGTTGCCATGCCGCGATCATTTGAAGCGTTTGCAAACGATGCTCATTTTTGTCTTGCATAAAAATTATCTTTTAGCAAAACTGATGTTTATTCCTTTAGTATACAATATCTTATGGCTCGGATGATTACCTTGTAATAATAAATGAATGGTTTAATAAACTACAAACCACAAACTATAAACTCCAAATTGTAAACTCAAAACTGGCAGCTATCTTTGCGGCTATGCATTATGTTTCTGCTGAAGGATTAACCAAGAGTTACGGTATTACGCCGTTGTTTAATGATATTTCGTTTCATATAAATGAAGGCGATAAGATTGCCATTATTGCCCGCAATGGTGTGGGTAAAAGTACGCTGCTGCGCATTCTGGCCGGCACAGAAGTTCAGGATTCCGGGAAGCTTTGGGTACACAAAGATGTAACCGTTGCGTTGTTTGAGCAAGACCCGCAATTTGATGAAGATAAAACTGTGCTGGAAAATATTTTTCACATTGCGCACCCAGTAATAAAAGCCATTCAAAAATATGAAGCGGCAGAAGAAAGCGGCGATGGCGATGCAATGGTAGAAGCAATGGGCGAAATGGATGAACTGAACGCCTGGGTTTTTGAAGCCAAAGTAAAAGAGATATTGACGAGGCTCAACATTCACCACCTTCAGGGGAGTGTGAATGAATTGAGCGGTGGTCAGCGGAAAAGGGTAGCGCTGGCTAAAACGCTTATTGATATTGGTTTTGATCACCAGCATACTTTGCTGATGATGGATGAACCTACCAACCATCTTGATGTGGAAATGATAGAATGGCTGGAACATTTTTTAAACGGCGAGAATGTTACGCTGTTGTTGGTAACGCATGACCGTTATTTTCTGGATGCGGTTTGCGAAGAAATATGGGAACTGGAGCGCAGTAATATGTATGTGTACCGTGGCGATTATGAAAATTACATGGAAAAGAAAGCGGCCCGTATTGAAAGCGAAGTGGCGAGCATAGACAAAGCAAAAAACGAATACCGCAAAGAGCTGGAATGGATGCGTAAACAGCCCAAAGCCAGAACAACAAAAAGCAAAAGCCGGCAGGATAATTTTTATGAAGTGGAAGCGAAAGCCAAACAAAAAATTACCGAAACCCAACTACAACTGGAGGTAAAAATGAGCAGGCTGGGTGGCAAAATTCTTGAGCTTAAAAAAGTATATAAAAGCTATGGCGACCTCAAAATTCTAAAAGGGTTTGACTACCTGTTTAATAAAGGCGAACGCATTGGTGTAATTGGAAAAAATGGTGTTGGAAAATCTACCTTTTTAAATATTCTGCAAGATTTGGAGAAGCCCGACAGCGGTAAAATTAATGTGGGAGAAACAGTGATTTTCGGAAACTTTTCTCAGCTGGGTTTGGTGATAAAAGACAATGTTCGTGTAATTGAATATGTAAAGGGTTTTGCTGAAAACTTTCCGCTGGCAAAGGGTGGCAGCCTTACTGCGGCCCAGTTTCTGGAATTGTTTCTATTTACGCCGGAGAAACAATACACCTACCTTCAAAGCTTAAGCGGTGGCGAAAAAAAACGTTTACAGCTGCTTACCATTTTGTTTGCAAACCCTAACTTTTTAATACTGGATGAGCCTACCAATGACCTTGACCTGCCTACACTTGCAGTGCTCGAGAATTTTTTAAATGATTACCAGGGCTGCGTTTTAATTGTATCGCACGACCGGTATTTTATGGACCGGCTGGTAGATCATCTTTTTGTATTTGAAGGTGACGGCGAAGTGCGTGACTTTCCTGGAAACTATACGCAGTACAGGTTGTGGCTTAAAGAGAACGAGAAGAAAGCGGATAAGTGGAAAGAACTTGAAGATAAAAAGGGGAGGGGTCAAACGCTGGAGCAGGTTATTCAGCCATCAGCAGTAGGCGGTCAGCAGATGGCGACTACAGTGAAGAAGAAACCTTCTTTTAAAGAGAAAAGAGAATTTGAAATACTTGAAAAAGAGATTGCTGATTTTGAGAAAGAGAAAAATTTATTGTCAGAAAAAATGAGTAATGCAAATTTGCCTTTTGAAGAATTAAACAAGATTAGTGAACGAATGATAGCGATAACGAGTCAACTGGAAACAAAAGAATCAAGATGGCTGGAGTTAAGTGAAGTTATCTGATAGGTTAAAAGTTGTGGGTGATAATTGTAAGTAACAAGCTTAAACGTTTTAAACTAAGAATATATGGAACTCTTAGGTATAGGCTCAAGAATTAAACATACTTCCTACGGTGATGGTGTGGTAATAAGGATGCACAAAAAAGTATATGAGATCTGTTTCATTGATAAGGGTATTAAGATAGTAAGCAAAGATCATCCGATGGAAGTAACCGAGCGTATTGAACCCGAATTCAATGTGAGTTTTGGTGAGGCTGAAGAAGCGCTGATAAAAATATTACGCGAATGGAGTGATATAACCGAAGTGGTTTCGCTTGGCGATAAATGGAAAGATGGTGTAATGATCTTAAAGCCTGGCGATGCCTCGAAAGACAAGGAAGTACCGATTGATGTTTTTTTTCATAAGATCGTAATGCTGCGCGACAGGCTACGGGTAATGGAGCAACGTATTAATGCACATGATAAACTTACAGATGAGGACAAGATAAACCTGCAGCAATATATTACCCGTGTTTATGGATCGCTTACCACTTTCAACATCTTGTTTAAATACAAAACGGACTATTTTGAGGGCGAAAAATCCTGAGTACGGGAAGTCATAGTGATAAAAAAAACCGTAGAAACACGGTTTTTTTTATATGTTTTGTCTGTGTTCAATCCTTTATTAATGCTGTGTTGCTGGAGGTGGTCGGTTGCCCGAACGCATGTTTTTTTCTTTTTCCAGGAACAATGTAAACTGCTCCCCTGTTAAAACCTTTTTAAGCGATTCATTTCTGGCCTGTATTAATTTATCCGCTTCCGCTTTTTCTTTGTCAGAAAGTATTGGCGGTGGGGGTGGTGGTGGTGGCGGTGAATCCTTCATCACCGTTTTTATTCCCGTAAAAAAGGTAAAAAATATTGCTTTAATTTTCTCTTTCTGCGCATCGTTGAGGTTAAAATCCTTTTACAGTTTTTCGCTTATCATCTTACTTTGCTCATCAGCGTTATTTTGTTGTGGTGGCTGTGCTGCTGCGGTTTTTAACATGGCACAAAATAGCAGTGCCTATTCAATTTTTGTCTTCATTGTTTTCATTTTATTTTTTGTTAATAGTTAAAATATTTTCGGCCCGGCCACGCGTTGCGCTTTGTTCTTTAGAGATCATTTTTTGCGTAGCACGCAGGTAGTTTTATAACTGCGTTCGTCAGTTCACAAATTCCAAGGTTCAGGGGTTTTGATATACTATCCTTTGAGTAACTTTTCAACTTTTGAAACCGTGAGCCCCTGTTGCTGTAGGTTCCCAAAAGTACAAGAGTGCGACGCAACCAAAGCTTCATTAATGTTTGCAGCTGGGTTCAAAATTTACCAGTATTCTTATTTAAAAGCTTTTACTTTTTTGTAACATCGGGTAATTTTGGTGTTTTATCAGACTCCATTTTTCAATGACAGGCGCTTTTATATAATATTATTTTTGTGGCGGTGGTGGCAGACCAGCTGGCCCTCCGGGGTTTTGCGGTGGCGCAAGCATGTGCATTACCTGCTCAATTATCTGATCGAATTTTATTTGCTGTTCGGTTGTACATAATGCACGTACTTTTTTAAAATGTTCAAAAGGGAGTATATCTAAGCGTGCCTGCTGCGCTGCACTGTGCATTGAAACCTTTTGTAAAATGCTGTCGCTGGTGTTTTTACTTTTCAGAAATCCAAACAGCGAGTCTTTTGACCGCCCTATTTGTATGCCTACCTACTGCGTTTGTTGCTGGTGCTCGTTTCTTAAAACTTCGTAGGCTTTTACCTGTTCTGGTGTAAAATGCAATTCTTTTACAATAAATTCGGATGCGCCGTTATGCTGGGGAGGTGCAGCCGGGGCATTTATTTTCATAAACAAAATGGTTGACAGGGTAACTCCGTTTACAACAAGCAACAGAATGATGACTGCCGTAAGAAGTTTATTTTTTTGTAAAACTGTTCATGTGCAAAATATTTTATTTAATAAATTGAAGCGGAGCTCAGCCCGTATTCTTTTGCAAAATTTTGTATAGATGCAGTATTGCTCATCTCTGTTTTGTTTTGCTTTATCAACTGGTTAATTTCCAAACCATTCGCAGCAACTAAAACCAATAGTATAGCAATTGCAAATGCAGGCTTCGAAATAAAGCCTATCCAGCCAGCCTGTTGATGAACCTGTTGAAGTTGCATTCTTGCACTAACCCGTGTATAGAAAAACGAAAGCACCTCTACCTGCTTAATACCATCAAGCGAATTAAGGATGGTGTCAATATGCTCACTCCTGTATTTATCGTGTTTCATAGAAATGATTTTAGCTGTAATGTTCTTTTAAAATCTTCCTCAGGGTTTGCTTGGCCCTGTGCATCAGCGATTCGACGGCAGCTGCAGTTGTTTTTAGTATTGCCGCAGTTTCCTGATAATTTAAACCTTCTGCTTTTATAAGTATAAAAGCGGCTTTTTGCATATCGGGCAACTTTTCAAGAGTGTTATGGAGTAGTGCGGTATTTTCCTTTCTCTCGAGGCTTATACGGGGATGGTCAAACGCAGTTTTTGAACTTACAGCTTCGTGTTCCAATCCCAACCAGGTCTTAACGAGGGCAAACCGTTTTTTCGCATTGCGTTTGCGTTGCCATTCAAGAGATTTTGTAATTGCAATCCGGTATAACCAGGTTGATAATTTGGCGTCGCCCTAAAACTTGCAACGGATTGATATATCTGTATAAAAACTTCCTGCGTTATATCTTCCGGCTCCTGATAATCCTGCACCATGTTAAACACCCTATTAAACACCATGTGCTGCTAGGTTTCTACCAGGGTTTTAAAGGCTGTTTCATCTCCCTTAATAATGCTTTGCATTATTTGGTGATCGTTCAAATACATCAAAATTTAAGTATAGGATGCATAAATGAAAAGTAACCTTCGCTAAAATAAAAATTTCCTCCGGCAACCGCTTTTCGGTGGTTACAGAAGGAAATCAAAACTTTTGTTCTTTAGCTAATTTATTTTAACAACCGCTACGAAATTTCCAGTAATTCTACTTCAAAAATCAAAGTGCTGTTAGGGCCAATTTGTGCGCTTACCTGCCTGTCGCCATAACCGAGGTTTGCAGGAATAAAGAAACGCCATTTACTTCCAACACCCATCAATTGCAAACCTTCTGTCCATCCTTTAATTACCATATTCAATGGAAAACTTGCAGGTTGCCCGCGTTTTACAGAGCTGTCAAACACGGTACCGTCAATTAAAGTGCCGTGGTAGTGGCAGGTTACCTTTTCGGTTGCAGATGGTTTTGCGCCTGTTCCCTCGGTAATTACTTCGTACTGAAGTCCGCTTGGCAGTTCGGTAACACCAGGCTTTTCTTTGTTTAGTGCTAAAAATTCTTCGCCAGCTTTTAGATTAGTGGCGGCTTTGTCGTTTTTCATTTGGTATAGTTTATCTGCGATTCCCATACTTAATTTTTTTGCGAAAGTAAGGTAAACAAAATAAAAAGGGACGGCCCTAAAACCGTCCCCCTAAAAAAGGTGAAGTTAGGTGTAATTATTTCCTAAAGACAAAAGAGATTTTTTGGCCAGGCATTTATTTTTTATGGCATCTTCGTTGCGTCGCGCTCTTGTACAGAATAGCTTGATTAGGCTGTTATCTAAGCGATGATTCAAGCGTATAGGGTTGATAAAAATACCAACAGCCGCGATGGAGTTACTGCTATCAGGTAAAAAAGTGTGTATCATTTCGGTTTTCCAGTTAATCCTAAATTCATCAACAAAAATGGAAATTTCTAAATTTTATACTTTTAATCCTACTTTTTCGCAGGTTCTGATTTTGTGTAAAAAACGATAGGACAAATTGGGATAGGTCGATAAAAATATCCATGAGTGATTATTTATCAATGCAATTACCACCAACTTTTATACAAATTGCCGGAGGAAAAAGGAGAGATATTTTAAATCCAGCGGGAGTCATTTTCATTTGTAATTACCGCGTAACGCTAAACCAGTTAAACATAATAATAAATATTACAATCGCAGTAGCGGCAATTACTGCTGCTATAACAAAAGGGTGTGCAGCAATATTATGTTTGACAGCTTTGGCTCTTTTATTTTTTGCACTCTTGTAGTGCTTAACTGTTGTCAGCATAAATAAAAATCATTTTCATTTAGATCAACTAAACGCTGCTTTCCATAAAACTGTTTGCAACCGGTACCTCGCAGTTTACTGTAATATTTTAGTTAATAAGGTAATTACGTCATGTATTTTATGTTACAAACTATTATTTTCATGGCATCAGCTGTTGTGTCACTCCCTTGTACTTTTTCTTATGAATGAGCAGCAACAGCCCTCAAGTCTTAATCATAAATATCAATTGCAGCCCTGAATGTATTACAATGCGCTTCCACGATAATTTTTATATCCTGCGAGTAGCCGCCGCCCATTGCAACGGCAACAGGAATCGCATGTTCTTTCAATAACGAAAAAACAAAGCGGTCACGTTCTTTGCAACCCTCCATACTCACTTTCAGTTTGCCGAATTTATCTGTGTTTAAAATATCTACACCGGAGAGATAGAAAGCAAAGGCAGGCTGCACTTTTTCTATCAAACCAGGCAGCGTTTTGTATAAGGTAGCAAGATATGCGTCATCGTCCGTACCATCAACAAGGGGGATGTCAAGATCGCTTTCTTCTTTATGAAAAGGATAATTGTGTGCGCCATGCATACTGAATGTAAATACCCTGGGTTCATGCTCAAATAGCTTTGCAGTTCCGTTGCCCTGGTGTACATCAAGATCAATGATGAGTATTCTTGTTGCTCGTTTTTTGTTAAGCAGATAGTTTGCAGACACAGCCATATCATTCAACACACAAAAACCTTCTCCTTTGTCAGCAAATGCATGATGTGTGCCGCCGGCTACATTCAATGCTACCCCATATTGCAGGGCATAACTGCAGCAATCAATGGTTCCCTGCGTAATAATCAATTCACGTAAAGTGAGTTCAGGCGATTGCGGAAAGCCAATTCTTCTTTGTTCGCTGCCAGAGAGCGTTTGCCCGCTTAGTTTCCTGTAATAACTTTTATCATGCGTCCATAAAATCACTTCTTCTGGGCAGGGTTCGGGTGTAAAAATATTTTCAAATCCGATGTATCCTTCATGCAGTAATTGTGCAGGAATAAGCTCGTACTTGAGCATGGGAAAGCGGTGACCTTCAGGTAGGGGATGAGCATATATTTTATGAAATGCGATCTTTATCATTTTAACTTTACTAGCGACTGGTTTACTATTGCATAAACAGTATCTCCGCGTTTTGGTTTTACCGGTACATAACCCGAAAATTTGCTATAAGCCGGTAAAATGGCAAACTCCTTTCCAAAATAATAGCATGGAAAACTAAGCGTTTGCCTGCTGCCGCTGTTAATACGCACACCAGGGTGAATATGTCCGGTAAAAAAATAGTCATTGTTTGCAGGCTCATTACAAATAGCTGAGGGATCGTGTATAAAACCGAAACCGTGAGTTTGTAAACAGCCATCCATAATTTCGATACCTGCGGCGGTGTAAAAATTGTTATTTAATATATCGTGGTTGCCTTTAATAAGTTGAAAACGGGTTGCTGGCAAATCATTTCTCCACCGGGTAAAAAGTTCCATTTCTTTGTTTGCTACACTATGGAACATATCGCCAACAATAATTAACTGGGTGGGTTTATAAAATTGAATGAGGGTAAATAGCCGCTGCAAATCTTCTTTAAAAACAGATTGCGGTACGCCGATACCGGCTTTTCTGAAATGCCCTGTTTTACCAAAATGCAGGTCAGACAGGATGAGCACCTGCTGCTCTTCCCAATAGATACAACGTTCGGGAGTGAGCCAGAAAGTATTGTCTTTAATTTTATGTGGAGTTGCTTGTTGCATTGGAAAGTGTGCAAATATAAATGGAACCAGCACGATAGTTTGAACACCGCATAAATACCTTTTACAAATTGTTTGACTGGTGGAGTTTTGTTGAGTATTGAACGAACAGTACAAGTGAGTGACACAACGGACGATGATAGTAGTAATGCAGCTAAGTACAAAAAGCTATTTAAGCAAATTCTTTATTTCGCTTAGTTTCATCAATGCTTCAACTGGTGTTAAACGGTTGATATCAAAGGTTTCCAGCATTTTTCGAATGTCATTAAACGTTTCGCTGTGCGCGTCGAAAATAGATAACTGCATTTTGGGCGCAGCTAATTTTTTAACCTGTTTGCCGAGGTCTTCGTCCACATGCTTTTCTTCTAACTGTTTCAATACTTCGTTTGCCCTTTCAATTAATTCGGGTGGCATGCCCGCCATTTTTGCTACGTGAATACCAAAGCTGTGAATGCTTCCACCGGGTGCAAGTTTACGCAGGAAAATAATTTTATTAGCAACCTCTTTATTGGTGACATGATAATTTTTTACACGCGGCAATTTATTTTCCAGCTCATTTAATTCGTGGTAATGCGTGGCGAATAAAGTCTTTGGTGCAGCGGGTGATTTATGCAAAAATTCCACAATGCTCCACGCAATGGAGATGCCATCGTAAGTAGAAGTACCGCGGCCAATTTCATCGAGCAATATTAAACTGCGCTGCGAAATATTGTTAATGATACTTGCCGTTTCATTCATCTCAACCATGAAAGTACTTTCGCCGCCGCTTAAATTATCGCTGGCACCCACACGGGTAAAAATTTTATCTGTAAGTGGAATTCGTGCAGATGAAGCAGGAACAAAACTGCCCATGTGCGCCATTAAAGTAATGAGCGCAGTTTGCCGCAGTATGGCGCTTTTACCGCTCATGTTTGGTCCCGTAAGAATGATGATCTGCTGTCCTTCGGGATCGAGTAAAATATCGTTTGAAATATACTGTTCACCCGCGGGCAGGTTTCTCTCAATAACGGGGTGGCGACTGTCTTTCAGCTCCAGTTCAAGACCCTCCTGTATCTCTGGTTTTTTGTAATTGTATTGCAGTGCATTATTTGCAAAACACAGCACGCAATCGAGTATGGCGAGTATATTTCCGTTTACCTGAACGGGGGCAATATAATCCTGTAGTTCCAGCAAAAGTTTATCGTACAGATCCAGTTCAATAGCAGTAATTTTTTCTTCGGCACCAATTATTTTTTCTTCGTATTCTTTTAGTTCGGGAGTTATGTAACGCTCAGCATTGGTAAGTGTTTGTTTGCGTATCCACTCAGGAGGTACTTTGTTTTTGTGTGCGTTGGTTACTTCTAAATAATAACCAAATACATTATTGAAACTGATCTTTAAAGAACTGATGCCGGTCTTCTCCGCTTCTGCCTGTTGTATGCTTAATAAATATTCTTTGCCGCCACTTGCAATTTTGCGAAGCATATCCAATTCTTCATGAATACCTTCTTTTATTACGCCGCCTTTATTAACCGCAACGGGTGGATGCTCCACAATTTGCTGTAATATTTTATTGGCGATATATGTGCAGGGGTTTAGTGCATCAGCAAGGCGTTTAAGGTATTCGTTTTGTGCGGTTGTGCATGTTTGTTTTATCGATTCTGTTAACTGTAAACCTTTCGCAAGATGTATTACTTCCCGTGGATTTATTTTCTTAACAGGTATCTTACTTACCAGCCTTTCCACATCGCCGCATTGCTTTATTAAATGCTGCATGTTCTTTCGCGTGTCTGTTCCTTTTATAAAGTATTCAACAAGGCCAAGGCGTTCATTTATTTTCTTTACTGTCTTTAAAGGCAGTACAGTCCAGCGTTTTAGCAGACGGGCTCCCATTGGGCTTACCGTATTGTCTAATACTTTTAATAACGTATTTCCATTTTCTGTACCACTGTTCAGCAGTTCCAGGTTTCTTATGGTAAAACGGTCCATCCATAAATAGTCTTCGCGTTCAATACGCTGTATGGCTGTTATATGCTGCAGGTTGGGATGCTCTGTATCTTTTAAATAATGCAGCACGGCACCAGCAGCAACAATACCACAATGCATGTTTTCAATACCAAAACCTTTTAGCGAATGTGTTTGAAAATGTTTGAGTAAACTTTCTGTTGCAAAGGCTTCATCAAAGATCCAGCTCTCTAAAGTGTAGGTATAAAATTTGGTGCCGAATGTTTCTTTAAAATACTTCTGGTTACTGCGTTGGAAAATTACTTCGGCAGGTTTTAAACTTTGCAAAAGTTTGTCAATATATTCCGTATCGCCTTCGGCTACAAAAAATTCGCCGGTTGACATATCGAGTAAGGCAATGCCCAATAAAACTTCGCCAAAATGAACGCTTGCCAAAAAATTATTGCTGTTGTGTTCCAGTAGCTTGTCGTTGCTGGTAATGCCCGGCGTAACCATTTCGGTAACGCCGCGTTTTACTATTCCCTTTGCCTGTTTCGGGTCTTCCAGCTGATCGCAGATGGCTACCCGGTGACCTGCTTTTACCAGTTTGTGTAGATAGGTATCCAATGCATGATGCGGAAAGCCAGCCAGTTCACTCGATGCGGCGCCGTTGCGTTTGGTTAACGTAATACCCAAAACCTGGCTGGCTATAATGGCATCTTCGCCAAATGTCTCGTAGAAATCGCCCACGCGGAACAATAAAATAGCATCGGGATATTTTTGTTTTATTGCCCGGTGCTGCTGCATTAAAGGTGTATCTGATGCCAGTTTAGCCATTGCCGCAAATATACAGTAAGCTTGAAACGATAATAAGTGCTCAGTTTGAATGGGGATAAAATACAATAAAGGCAATTTTGTTACCAGCCGAAGTTCTTTGGGCATCGCCTGTTGTGTCACTCCCTTGTACTTTTAGTTCATTCAGGAACAGCGATGGTAAAAATAAAACCTGTTTATATTTTGTGTTGCTTAAGATGAGTAGCAATACTACCGATGAAAGGATTGCGACGCAACAGACGATGCCATGTAAAGATTTGCTGGTATTAAAAAATGCATTTCAAAAGCCATTGCCTGCTAAAATAAATACGAAAACCGGCGGCAGTCTGGTCGATGTATTTTTTTATTGCTCAAAATATTCGTTCAAAAAACTAAAGCGCTAAAATGCTATCTTCGCCAGCCAACAAAATTTGTAACCCAAAGCAATTAATTATTATGGCAAAATATTCAGCCGGTGTATTGTTCGGCGATGAGCTGGAAGCATTGTACAATGATGCCCGTGAAAATAAATTCGCGATTCCCGCGGTAAACGTAATTGGTACCGACTCTGTAAATGCAGTGCTTGAAACCGCTGCTAAAGTAAAATCGCCTGTAATTATACAGTTTAGTAATGGTGGTGCCCAGTTCTTTGCGGGTAAAGGAATGCCAAACGATAAACTGCAGGCTAATATTACAGGCGGGGTAAGTGGTGCCATGCATGTACACAATGTTGCTGCACATTATGGCGTGCCGGTTATATTGCATACCGATCATGCCGCTAAAAAATGGCTGCCCTGGATTGATGGTTTATTAACGGCTGGCGAGGCGTATATGGCAAAAAACGGAAGGCCTTTGTACAGCTCGCATATGCTGGACCTAAGCGAAGAACCACTGCATGAAAATATTGAAATTTCTGTTGAATATTTTAAACGCATCAATGCCCTGGGAATGAGCATTGAAGTGGAACTTGGTGTAACCGGCGGCGAAGAAGACGGCGTTGATAACTCTGGTGTTGAAAACTCAAAAATGTACACACAGCCCACCGAAGTTGCAGCTACCCATGATGCGCTTAGTAAAGTTGGAAGCCGTTTTACTATTGCCGCTGCATTTGGCAACGTACATGGCGTTTACAGCCCTGGCAATGTTGAATTACGCCCCGATATTTTAAGAAACAGTCAGACTTTTCTTGCAGAAAAATTGGGATTGGCTGCCGATGCAAAACCATTGTATTTCGTTTTTCACGGTGGCAGCGGTTCACCCAAAAACCAAATAACGGAAACACTCAATTATGGTGTTATAAAAATGAATATTGATACCGATATGCAGTGGGCGTTTTGGGAAGGTATTTTACATTTTTATCAGAAGAACGAAGCTTACCTGCAAGGGCAGCTTGGCAATCCTGAAGGTGAGCAAAAACCAAACAAGAAATTCTACGATCCCCGTGTATGGTTGAGAAAAGGACAGGAAAATTTTGTAAGCCGTTTGGAAGAAGCGTTTACAGATTTGAATTGTATTGGAAAGAATATATAGGTCTTTGGGCCGGGCATTTGTAATTCTGTTATGCCCGGTTGCGTCGCACTCTTGTACTGTAAATCTTTACGCAGCACGCCGCAATCCGCACAAAAAAATAAACGGATTTTATAAAAAAGGGAAGCTTACAACAGGCTTCCCTTTTTCTTTTTAAGCAATGGTTGAGTTATCTGCCGGCGGTCTGTAAATATGCTCGATTAATTCGTTGAAATATTGTGCTGCATGCAACATGCGGCTTCCATACCAGCTAAACATTTCGCCATCAACCATTAATATTTTTGGTATGCGGTAATTGAGTTTTGCGAACTGTAATCTTAATGCATCAATATGTTTTTCTTTAAAAGGAAATGGCTCACTTGAAAGCAATATAATTGCTGTACCTCTTGCTGCTATTGCTTCTGCGGTAACTATAGGGTAGCGCTCTTCGTTTTCAAAAGCATTTTGTAGTCCGCACTGGTGCAGCATATCGTTAATGAATGTATCGCCGCCTATGCTCATATAAGGATCGTTCCAGATAAGATAAGTTGTTGGTAGTTTGTAGTTGGTGGCTTGTAGTTTTAAGAAAGCTGATCTTATATCCTGAACTAATAAATCGGCGTTTTCTTTTTTGCCAGCCAGGTTGCTTATTTGTTTAATCATTTGAAGAGCGTCTTCAAAATTATTTACATCGCTTACCCAGACTGGTGCAATTTTTTCTAATTTTTCTACCTGTTCTTTTACGTTCTCTTCTTTATTGGCAATGATAAGATCGGGTTGCAGCGATGCTATTTTTTGGATGTTTATATTTTTGGTTCCGCCAATCTTTGTTTTGTTCCTGAACCACCTTTGAGGGTGAACACAAAATTTAGTGATGCCGATTACTTCCTCTTCCAGCCCAAGATGATGCAACAGTTCCGTTTGTGAAGGAACCAAAGAAATGATACATTTTGGAGGATATTTTTCCAGTTTAATGGTACTGCCGTTTTGGTCTTTACATTCGAACATTGGTTAAAATTAATTTGATTAATACCAATAAGTTTCAAAACGAATAAATTTCGTATGGTTTTGTAAAAATCAACTTTCCAAAGCAGACTATTTAAATGGGTTGGTTTTTTATTTTCCGATCCATTTTAGTGTTATTTTTTGTTGAAGGATATCTAAAAAAAATAGTAAAGAAAAAACATATCCGATAAATACAATTATTCGCTTTAGTCAACGCTTAGATAAAAGCCGCATTATAAATCAGCTGTACAAGAGTGCGACGCAAGGAACGATGCTATGAAAAATAGTTGCCGGGCCCATAAAAAAAATAACAGTATAAATGTTTACCGCTACTTTAGTATCTTGAAAAAATTAAATTAATTGTTTGTGAGAATAATTGCATTAGCGGTTTGTTTGGCTGGTATGGTTTTGACTGTGTTTGGGCAGCAAAGTTACTGGCAGCAACAGGTTAACTATGCCATTGATGTTTCGTTGAACGATGAAGAGCATACGCTGACTGGTTTTGAAAGGATGGAATATATAAATAATTCACCTGATACACTGCGTTTTATTTATATACATCTCTGGCCCAATGCGTATAAAAATGACCGCACCACTTTCAGCGAGCAGTTGCTAAAAAATGACCGGACAGATTTTTATTTTTCCGACGAGGACCAACGCGGCTATATAAATCAAATGGAGTTTAGGGTAAACAATGCCGCGGCGATTGTAGAGCAAGATCCACTGCATATTGACATTATTAAACTAAGTCTGGAGCAGCCCTTAGCACCAAAACAATCAGTTGAAATTACAACTCCTTTTCACGTAAAGTTGCCGTATAATTTTTCACGCGGTGGCCATGCTGGCCAGAGTTACCAGGTAACACAGTGGTATCCCAAAGCGGCATTGTACGACAAGGATGGCTGGCACCCGATACCTTATGTTGACCAGGGTGAATTTTATAATGACTTTGGTAATTACAAAGTAAATATTTCCCTTGCGGCAAATTACAAAGTAGGCGCCACAGGCGTATTACAGGGCAGGGAAGAAACGGAAGCTGCCGGCAAAAAAAAGCCGGTAGCCGCCATTCCGCCTACAGTAAAGAAGCCTTTTTTCCCTAAGAAAAAAGTTGAAGAGGATTTTACCGTTGCTTCTTCGCGCAAACAGCAAACCCTTCACTATACCGCAGGAAATGTATCGGATTTTGCATGGTTTGCCGATAAAAGTTTTATTGTAAAGACAGATACCATTCAACTGGCTACACATACGGTAAAAGCATCCTGTTATATACTTCCGGAGCATGCAGAACTGTATGCCAACAGTATGCGGTTTATAAAGCAGGCGGTTCGTTTTTATAGCAGTCAATTGGGAGAATATCCTTTTCCGGAAGTTAAAGTAGTTAGTTGTCCGAAAGAGCTTACAGGACCTACCAGTATGGAATACCCGATGATTGTTTTGCTCTGCGAAGCAACAGAGGAAGAACTGGATGCAACCATTGCCCATGAAATTGGACATAACTGGCTGATGGCAATTCTATCAACGAATGAACGCGACCATGGGTGGATGGACGAAGGCATTAATACCTATTTTGAAAGAAAATACAGGCAAATGTATTACCCGGAGGAAGAAGAAAAAAATACCAGGCATATTAATTTTTCAGGCCTTAATGGGGCAGGGGTTCACCTGCTGTTAAGTAATTTAATTGCTTTAAAAAAAGACCAGCCCATTGAAACAACGAGTGAGGCTTTCAGCGACGCGAATTACGGGGCCGTAGTGTATGAAAAAACGGCTGACTGGATGGATCAGTTGGAACATACGGTTGGCGCAACAACGATGCGCAATATTATGCTGCAGTATTACAAAGAATATGCTTTTAAACATCCCCAGCCGGAGGATTTTAGAAAGGTTGCGGAAGAAGTAAGCGCCGGGGATTTATCAGTTAGTTTCAGGAAATTAAATGGAACAGGTTTGCTGGATAGCAGCAAGCTAAACAAGTCTACTCAATTTAAATTACTACTGCCGGGTTTTGATGATAAGCATAATTATATAACCGCTTCGCCAATTGCAGGTTACAACAGTTACGACCAGTTTATGATTGGTGGTGTTATTCATAATTACCAGTTTCCACTGAAGCCTTTCCAGTTTTTGGTGGCGCCTATGTACGCAACGGGTAGCAGCCGTGTTACAGGTGCAGCAAGGGTTTCGTACAATAATTTTAAGAAAAGAAGCTGGCTGGAACTTTCGGCAAGTGGCATTACTTACTCGGCAAATGACTATTTAAAAGATGATGGCAGCAAGCTTTACCTGGGTATGAGCAGGCTTGTGCCATCGGTAAAATTTACATGGTACAACACTGATCTCCGGGAGAAAAGTAAATGGATATTTCAGTTAAGAAGTTTTATTTTAAATGAAGAGCAGTTGCAGTTTAATACAATTACTACACCGTCAGATACATTTGACGTAGTTGATAAATTTGCCAAAAGTTCGGTGATCAACGAATTAAAAGCCACCTACGAAAACAATCGGTTACTTTACCCTTACAACGTAAATATTACCATTAACCAGGGTAGCCAGTTTCTACGTGCCGGTATTACAGGTAATTATTATTTTAACTATAAGCAGCAGGGTAAAGGAATAAATGCAAGAGTTTTCGGTGGGAAGTTTTTCTATCTCACGTCAAAAACATATGTTTCTTCCTACGAAACAGACCGATATCATTTAAACCTTAGCGGGCCCAATGGAAGTGAAGATTATACTTTCAGTAACTACTTCGCAGGAAGAAACGAATTTGAAGGGTTTAAGAGTCAGCAGATGATAGAGCGGGATGGTTTCTTTAAAGTACGCACCGATCTGTTAGGCAACAAAATTGGTAAAACCGATGACTGGCTGTTGGCAGTAAATTTCAGTGGCGACATTCCGGATAATATCAATCCACTAAGCGTATTGCCATTTAAAGTTCCCATCAAATTTTTTGTTGATCTTGGCACGTACAGCGATGCATGGAAAGATAATGCTGAAACAGGACGGTTTTTGTACGATGCAGGTCTGCAGCTTGCGCTGTTTAATTCAGGATTAAATATTTACTTTCCAATACTCTACAGCAAGACGTATGGCGACTATTTTAAATCAACACTGGGCGAAAAACGGTTCTGGAAAACGGTGACATTTAATATCAATTTTTCTGTATTGCAGCCATCCAAAATATTCAGGGATCTACCTTTATAAAATGCAGGAACTACGAATAGAAATAATACCCGCTAACCATATTGATAAAATGAAATGGGATGCCTGTATCAACAACAGCAACAGCCCACTTATTTACGCCACTACCTTTTACCTTGATTATATTGCCGACAACTGGCATGGCATTGTTGTAAATGATTACGATTGCATTATGCCCATAGTTTGGCGTATAAAATATGGTATCCGCTATTGTTACGATGTTCCTTTTACGCAGCAACTTGGCTGGTTTCAGCAACGCGCCAATATTATCACCGCGGCTGATTTATTAAAAATATTATTCAGCTTCAGCAAATACGGCGATTATACTTTTAATTTTAGAAACGCTGAAACTATTAGCGATGCTGCATTTTGCAATAATTATATACTTCCCCTTTCTCAGTCTTATGCTGAAATTACAAACCGTTACAGCAACGACCTTGTCAATAATTTAAAGAAAGCTGGTAAAGAAAATTTTATTTATTCGCCGGAAGAGAGTTTTGAAACGGCCGTCAATTTTTATCAGCAGCTTTATCAGTCAAGAACGCCGCATGTTTCCAATAACGATTTTCAAAAATTTAAAAATCTTTGTGCTTTTTTAGCAAAGCAAGGAAATGTTATAGTAAGAAAAGTATGCAATGGCAAAAATGAATTACTCTCAATTGTATTGTTGTTGAAATATGGAAACCGCTTGTACAATATGATGAACAGCACAACAGCAGAGGGAAGAAAAACCGAAGCCAATCATTTTTTGTTCGACCATATTTTCCAGGAATTCGCAGGTATAGATCTACTGTTTGATTTTGAAGGTTCCGATATTCCGGGCATCAGAAAATTTTACGAAAAATTCGGGGCGGTAAATCAGCCTTATGCAATACTGCATTTCAATCACTTGCCTTTTCCCCTCAAATTATTAAAGCGCTGAGCGTTCCTGTATCATTCTTTCCGCTATCATCAAATCAACAGGACGGGTAATTTTTATATTATCGAATTCACCATCGGTTAAAAAGACCTCTGTACCAAAAGCCTCCACTACTGTGGCCTCATCTGTAAATGCCTCATCGTATTCCTGTTCAAATGCAGGGATAATGATATTGCTTAAAAAAGTTTGTGGCGTTTGCACAATGCGCACATGCTGCCTGTCTGCAACACCATGTTTGCCGTTATTAAAGATGCGGATGCTGTCCGTTGCCAATACCGCAGGTATTGCACTTCCCTTAAGCAGGGCCTGGTTAAAACAGCGTTGAATTAACGGTACGCTTATTAAACAGCGCACTGCATCATGTACAAAAACAACCGATGCTTCTTTCACCAGCTGTAACCCGTTTTTTACTGACTGGTACCGCGTAACACCGCCGGCTACCAGGGTAATTTTATCGCTGTAATTAAATTGCGCAATAATACCACGGCCTTTTGCCAGGTGCGCTTCCGGTAGCACCAGTATAATTTCAAGTTCGTCGTAGGCACGTAAAAAAGCATCAACGGCATACCAAAGTACCGGCTTTCCGTTTAGCATCAGAAACTGTTTCGGCATAGTATAACCCATCCTTGCACCAGCGCCACCCGCAACAATTACAGCATATTTTTTCATGTAACCAAAGAAAAGAAATAAATCGCAGTTTTTATTACGGTAAGTTATTTTGGGCCTGGCAGAGGGCTCTTTGTAAGGCTTTACTTGCGTCGCACTCTTGGGCGTTCTGTAATTCTATTGAGCTTTTATCGAAGCGTAGCCGCAATGTCCCGGGCTAAAAAAAAGGCTAATTTGGAGAAATTGCGTTGAAAGAATTTTTGGGTGCAATATAAATTTTCACATTAATACAAATTAAGATACTGCAATGGCGTTAAAATGATGCTATGAAAACTGAACGTACAAGGGAGTGACACAACAGTCGATGCCCAAAGTGATAAAGCCGGCTAATGAATAACTAAGCAAAAATTTGAAACGCACCAAATTTTTATAATAATGTAATAATTTGTTATTAACTTTATAGTTGAAGAAGATGCTTTAACTATATTACTTGTTTTAAATAGCTTTTAAGCCTAAATACTAGAATCATTAACACTCCTTCTTTTACTTCATTTTAAGTAGCCTTTTATTTCGCCAATGTGGTGTTAAGGCTTGGATCCGTACAAAATTTGATCTGCCATCCTTGAAGCATACTTTTCTTTCTTTTTTAAGATAGCCAGACAACTGTCATATTGAAAAAACTGGCTATTTAGTCTAAGTTGAACATATATTACTTTCAATGTATGAGCGACTTATTTTGATGGCCTTAGGTGTTTAAACTTACTGCCCTAAGAATGTTATACAACTTATTATATATATCAAAAAAAATGATAAGGTATTTTTTTCTCCTCATTTATAACCAATTTAAAAAACAAAAACATGAAAAAGTCAATCAATTACGGAAAAAAACGGTTTATTACTTTCTCCGGAGCTATTCTTTTGTGCATCCTTTTAAATTCATTGGTTGCAGTTTATTCACAGCCGCAACTAACCTACACGTCAATAGTACAAAATCTGTCGACCCCTGTTAATATTACCAACGCAGCCGATAGTTCAGGCAGGCTTTTCATTGTAGAACAAGGCGGGATTGTGAAAATATTAAAAAATGGGGTAATCTTGAATAAACCATTTCTTGACATAAGCAGCATTGTCAATTTGAAATATTTGAGTGGTTTATGGAGTATTTCTTTTCCTTCGAATTACCAAAAAAAGGGTAATTTTTTTGTTCTTTATGATAGAATAGATCCTATAACAGGGTTGAGTTCTGAGGTTCTTGCTCGCTACAAGGTAAGTAAAACAAATCCTGATTCTGCAGATATTAACTCAGGTGTAATTGTTTATAAATTGTCTTCTGGTGGTGGGATAAGCAATATGCTCTTTGGTAAGGACCACAACCTTTATTTTTCTAGAAACGATGGAAGTTCGCTGACTACAACAAAACTCGATGCCCAGTACCTGAATACCCAAAACGGAAAAATATTCAGGATTAAAGTGAATTTTTCAAAAGCACCGCCTTTTTACAGCATACCTCCGGATAACCCATTTATTAATACGCCAAACGCCCTCCCTGAAATTTGGGCATTTGGATTGCGCAATGCATTTAGATGGAGTTTCGACAGGCTTAATGGAAATCTATGGTTACCAGATGTTGGTGGCGAACAATGGGAAGAAGTAAATATAAGAGAACCAAATCAGGTTGCCGGTTATAATTATGGCTGGCCCTGCTATGAGGCGAATGCTTCACTTATTACAACAGATTGTAATTTGCAAAGTGCTTTTGTTTTCCCAAATTTCAGCTATCCACATGATAGTAGTTTTGGCGGCCAATGCCTTATAGGTGGTTATGTTTACAGAGGTACTCGATATCCTGCATTGTATGGATATTATGTTTGTTCAGACTATGAGTCAAATAATGGGTGGAAGATATTGTATAATGGCAATGGAGGCGTTATTGCCTATTTGCAAAGTGCAATTCCTGCAGGCATTGTGTCCTATGGTGAAGATGAAAAGGGGGAACTTTATGCTGCTGGTTTAGATGGTCAGATTTATAGCGTCGGCGCAACTACAATGGTAGAAACTACCTCCAAATCATTACAAGCCCACGCAAAAAATATTAGTGATATTGCCAATGTAACAAAAATATATCCCACACTTATAAATAATAATAAGTTTACGATTTAGAGTATCAAAGGCTTTACCGATCTTTCGGTATATAACATGTCAGGCAGTAAAGTTTTTTATAAGCATCTTGATGAGAGTAATTCAAGCATTAACATTATACTTCCGGATTTAGCAACTGGGATGTATATTGTTCATCTATCGGGAACATATTTTTATCAGCAGAAAATTTTTATTAGCAAATAGATTTAGGAGTTTTCTTTTTAAATTAACTCAAGAATTGAGGGAATATTTAAAATGAAAGGTATCAATAAATAGACAATTTTTTTTTTACAAAATAAATCAATAGGCCCCCGCAGTAATTAATAGGGACTGCGGGGGTTTTTATTTTCATTTTTTCTGTACTAGATGTAGTTGATTACAGTAAAAAATTGTGAATCCCTAAGCACTCGTTCATTTCCGCATTACAAATTAAAAGATTGCCAAGTTGCCGCCCCAGGCATCGGAATAAAACACTTTCTCAGGTTACAATAAAAGCCCCATAATGTTACGCAGTATAAGTGTGCGACGCAACGAAGACACTATAAAAAACTAATGCTGGGCTCCAAAAACTGTATTTTACTTAATTACATTTAATACAGGCGCCACTTTGTATTACATCTGTCTTTTTTGTATGCAATCTTGTTGGCACTTCTACCCTAAGTATGCCCGTGTGCTCGAGGCAATTTGGATTGTCTTGGGCAATGCCCGCTATTTACTAGCTTATGCCATTTAGAAAACCTAAAAAATTAAATATTTAGCTACTTTACTTACCACTTTATTGCCGAAACATTAATTTGATAGAAAGGTTCCGGCGTTCCTTTAAAAGAGGATAAATAAAAATAACTTCTCGAAAATTTTTGCTGCATTTTAAAATACAAAAAGCAATTTTTCGTAAACTTTAATAATAGCAAAAAAACTATAAAAACATATCTGTCTTTTTAATTCGGAACTTTTAAAGCATGTTAGTATTATATATGGGGCTTGAAGCTCCTAAAAATTCTGAACGTACAGGAGTGTAAAAATAAAGGCGGCCTTGATTTATCGCCAGATACAACTGGAGCGTTTTAAAGGAATATTTTTAATTAATTAATTATCGGTATGCGTTGCTGCAGTTGTATATCAGTGCTACGCAAAACGCTATTCTATGAAAAACAAAAAGCCGGGCTCATAAACGAATTATGCCCCGGCTATTAAAATATATTCTAAAGGAAATTGATCTATTTACAGTTTGCTACCTGTGTTGTGAAATATCCCGTTTCCGGCTGCTTCTGCATTAACGAGGTAAAAAAACAGGCAATATTATCCTCGTTAAATTTTGAAGTATAAATACCATGCCCGCCTGTCGGGTCTATATGCGCCACCGCAGGAACTCCATAAGAAACAGTTTTATCGTACAATGGTTTTGAGCCATAGTGGATGGAGAAAGCGCTGCATTCATAGAGATTCCCCACATCCCAAGGGTCTACCGTGTCTAATTCGCCGTGGAAAAATATGGTTGGTTTTGCTGTGCTTTTGGTGATAACGTCATCTGTAAATAAAAGCCCGCCCCACATCGATCCAATTCCTTTAATTGTATAGGTTGTCTTTAAATTATTTCCTGCATTATCCAATAGTCCCAATGTATCTGAAATGTTCGGAAGGTAATAATCAAGACTATCCTGTGTAAAATAGGCAACACCGAGCGCCATACCTGCACCGGCACTCTGGCCTTCTATAAATATCCAGTTGGTATCAATTGCATATTTGGTTGCGTTGAAAACCAGATATCTTAACGCCGCACGGGCATCCTGCTGGCCTCGGTAATAAGCTTCATGTGTACCCGAAGAATTTAATGTATTGCATATTACATTACCATATTGAGGATAGCCAAGGCGATAGTCTATAGTTGCTACAATATAACCTGCCGAAGCAAGTTGCTCACACTCGCCTTTTGAAGATTCTTTATCTCCCGATACATAGCCGCCTCCATGACAAAAAACGATAAGCGGAGTTTTAGTTGTAGGAATTTCCGATGAAGGAAAATAAATACTCATTAAGAGATTTTGCGTTTGGCCCAGCCAGTCTTTATTAATTCCATAAGTAAGGTTCGTTAAAATCTTACCGGTATATGGTGGCGGAGGTGGCGGAGTTATAACATTTGGTGGTGTGTTGCTTTTACCACAGCCCCAGAAAACCGAAGCAGAAAGGATAATTATTGCTAATTTTACCTGAGCGAATCTCATTTTTATTTTTTTCTATGACGTTATAAAGGCAGATAAGTTTAAAAACCAGCAACAAGCGCTATTTCAAAACTATCTGGTATTATCTAAATTCTAATTCAACAAAAACGCAGCCAAAATTTAATTAAGCGTAGCTATAATGTAAACACATGTTACAATAATTGCCAATTGGTAATTGTTTTGAACCCGGCGGCATTGCTGCTATTAAGCTTTGGTTGCGTCGCACTCTTGTACTTTAACAAATTGTTTCAGCAAAATGCAGCACGTTAACCAATCTACAAAGAAAATGTTGCTTATTTTTTGTTAGGATAAAACCACACTAGACAAAAAAAGTGAAGGGATCAAAGCCGCTTTTATTTGATTATCCAGCTTTTCTGCGCTTAAGTTCTTTATTTATAAGCGCTAGTTCACGGCCGGTTTGGCCACTTACACTTGTATTTTCCTGGGCACGGCGCATCAGATATGGAATCACATCCTTTATAGGACCGAAAGGAAGGTATTTACTAACGGAGTAACCTGCCTTAGCAAGATTAAAAGTTATATTATCGCTCATCCCAAATAGTTGGGAGAAATGTACAAAGGGGTGGTTGTGTGGTATTCCTTTATCGTCAAGCATCTTTGCAGCAAGTTGGTTGCTTTGTTCATTGTGCGATGCTACAATTAAAGCGATATCGTTTATGTTATCAATACAATATTGAACCGCCAGATTGTAGTCCCTGTCTGTACTTTCTTTATCAGGCTGTATAGGTGAAGGATCTCCATGCTCTTCGGCATATTTTCTTTCTTTTTCCATATAGGCACCGCGTACTAGTTTTACAGCCATTTTAAATTGCTTTTGTTTTGCAATGCGGTGGCTCATCTTAAGAAACTGCAGCCTGTCGTGGCGGTATAATTGTATGGTATTATAAATTATGGGCTTTTCTTTATTGAATATGGACATCATATCAATTACCAACCTGTCAACCGGATCTTGTATCCAGCTTTCTTCAGCATCTACCAGTACACCAATTCCTTTCTCTGCGGCGGTTTCGCAAATACGGTACATTCTGTCGTAAACCCTGTCCCGCTCTTCAATTTCTTCTTCATGATCGTGGATTCCACTTCGTAAACGTGGTGCATCGTTTAATGTTTGTAGCAGGCCAAACCGTGCTAAACCGGTAATTTTTATACTTATAAAAGGTATCTTTTCCTGTGTAGCGGCATAATTTATTACACGTATAAATTCTTCTGTAGCATGGTCAAAGTTCTCTTCTCCTTCTTTCCCTTCTACTCCATAATCAAGTATTACAGAAACGCCGTGCTTACTAAGGGTGTTACAAACTTTTGCAGTTTCTTCAAGTGTTTCACCGCCTACAAACTGTTTGAAAATTGTTTTACGGATGAGACCATCTATGGGTAAACCTGTTTTTAAAACGAAGGGTGTTATTCGTGTTCCTAAAGCAACTAACCATGGGTAATGCATTGAATTAAGCAAGAGCCGGGCATTCTTTAGCTCCATGCTTGTTTTATATGCAAATGCAGTTTCAGTATTGTCAAAGGTTGTAACCATACAAAGTGTAATTCATTTGCGAATATCGGTAGAGTATGCTTAAGTAAAAAATATTGATACTAACGAATGTGGAAAATAGTTGTAAGAGCGAAACTGAAAACTTTTGGCCGTTTTAAACTTGTTTTTACAGACGTCAAAAAAAGAGCAATATTATTAAATGGGCTTGCGTAGCCACGGAAGGGTGGTGGTATGAATTGAAAAGTACAAGACTCCTCCTGCGGCGGAAGAGGCGAACCTATGAAAAATAAATGCCCGGCCCCAAAAAAGCTTTTAACCTATTAGCGCTTCATGCCCGGCATTTTCCCCATGGGCATTTTATTCATCATTTTCATCATTTGCTTCATTTGCTCGAACTGTTTCATAAAAGCATTTACCTCGGTCATGTCTTTACCACTGCCTTTGGCGATGCGGTTTCTGCGGCTTTGCGTAATGCTGTCTGGGTTTGCTCTTTCAAAAGGGGTCATTGACCTGATTATCGCTTCAACGCCCTTAAAAGAGTCGTCGCTTATGTCTACATCTTTTATTGCTTTGCCCATACCGGGTATCATTCCCATCAGGTCTTTTATGTTACCCATTTTTTTTATCTGTTGTAGCTGTTCCATAAAATCCTGGAAATCAAATTGATTTTTGCGTATCTTTTTTTCCAGTTTTTTGGCTTCTACTTCGTCGAACTGAGCCTGGGCTTTTTCTACTAATGTCGTGATATCGCCCATGCCTAGTATTCGCTGGGCCATACGGTCGGGGTAAAAGATATCGAGTGTATCAAGCTTTTCGCCACTGCTTACAAACTTAATGGGTTTTTCTACTGTGTACTTTATAGAAAGTGCAGCGCCGCCTCTTGTATCACCGTCTAATTTGGTTAAGACTACTCCACTGAAATCCAGTCTTTCATTAAATGTTTTAGCCGTGTTTACCGCGTCCTGTCCCGTCATACTGTCTACCACAAATAAAATTTCTGATGGCTTTACTGCGGCTTTAATATCAGCTACTTCGGCCATCATTATTTCATCAACCGCAAGGCGGCCGGCAGTATCTATTATTACAACATTTTTATTTTTGCTTCTTGCTTCTTTAATAGCATTGACCGCTATTGATACCGCATCATTATTTTCTCTTTCGCTGTATACATCTACCCCTATCTGCTCTCCTAAAACCATTAGCTGATCAATGGCTGCAGGGCGGTAAATATCTGCCGCAACAAGCAGTGGAGATTTGCCTTTTTTTGTTTTCAAATAATTGGCAAGCTTGCCACTAAATGTGGTTTTACCGCTACCTTGTAAACCTGCAATAAGAATGACTGCCGGGTTTCCCGTTATAAGAAATTCAGCTTCATTGCCGCCCATTAGCTCGGTTAACTCGTCTTTAACTATTTTAACCATCAACTGACCGGGGCTTATGGCGTTGATAACCTTACTGCCTAGCGCTTTTTCTTTTATCTTATCGGTAAATTCTTTGGCAATTTTGTAATTGACGTCTGCATCTATCAGCGCTCGGCGAATGTCTTTTATGGTGTTGGCAATGTTAAGGTCAGTTACCCGTGCTTCGCCTTTTATATTTTTGAATGCGGACTCTAAACGCTCTGTGAGGTTATTAAACATAGACCTTTAATTATTTTATTATGTTACTGACGGGCTGCAAATATAAGCGTATAGAAGACATCAGTTTTGTTGTGTTTTATAGTCAACAAGCTGCGTTTAGCTTACTGTTTTCGTCATTTTTTTGCCCAATAATCTATCACTACCACTTTATCAAGAAATGGTTTTAATACTTCTACAAATTCTTTGTGGGCCGGATGCACAAGATAATCGTCACGGTCTTTTTCACTGGAAAAACTTGCAAAGAAACAATGGGTTAGACCTTCATTTAGTTTTTCGGGACTGTTGTTGGTGCCCCACTCAAAATCTTTAATCAGACTTATTTTTCCGGGCAATAAAAGAAAGGCATCTTCCACTGATTTAATATTGGCTGGGGTGGCATTGTCTTTAAACTTGAAAAGAACTACATGCCTTAAATTTTTATCAGTTGATTTTTGTGCAGAGACTGTAACAATACTAATAGCAGCAAGCAAGGTAAGGAGCATCATTTTTTTCATTCGAATCTGTTTTTTTTATAAAAATAAGTTATTGATTTTAAACAACAGGCCTCGATTATTATAAACAAAATTTAGTTGATGCTTTATAAACGGAATCATAAGAGTGCTATGCAACGCAAGCTCAATAGTATTACTGAATTGCAACCCAAAAAACAGCATTGTGTAAGTAAAACTATAAAGGCCTTACTTCGTATACCGGACTAAAAAGATATACTGCGCCTGTGTCTTTTTCTTTGCAGCGGTACCGTTTACGTAATCTTTCGCCTATCTCGAAAATACGGCCGTCCTTTATTTTAAAAAGGGTGCCGGTGGGTAGCTCTTCAATAAGTTTAAGGTTTGTTTTTGGTTCATCGTAATTACGCAACATTCTTGTTAAGCCTTCCTCTGCGCAACTGCTGGCTGCGGGGTTTGCAAGCGAATGCCGCAATTCTTTTTCTATATCTGGGGGGAATATTTTCTGGTTAACAAAATTTGCCAGCATGGAACCATAAATCCGTTTCCATTCTTTACCGTGGGCATTAACTCTATGCCCAAACTTTTCGTAGGTGAGCATGTGAGCCAGCTCGTGCAATAACGTAATAAGAAATGCATATTTGTTAAGAGTACCATTAACCGTAATCCGGTGGTTTTTGCCATGAACGGCGTTGCGGTAATCGCCGAGAACGCTTTTTCTTTCTCTTGTTACTGTAAGGTGTACTTTATGAAGATGTAAATAATGAACAACGTTTTCAAAAGTGCGGGGCGGCAGATAAGCTTCCAGCGCCTGCATCGGGTGCTCGTTAGTGCCTGCCATATTCTTTATTTAACCTGGATGCGGTTTTTACTTCAATAAAAGTATAAACAAAGTATAGGCTCATTGCAGCCAGTATTCCATAGTTACTTTTGCTTTCGCCAGCAGTTAAAAGATAAACAACCAAAGCACCTGCAATAACAACCAGTTTTATTAATGTGCCGGCCATTACGCTGCGTACAAACACATTTGGGTTAGTGTTCTGGAGCGATTTTTTTTGCATAAAATAAATAAAAACCGAAAGAACGAATAAAATGCAATTACCAGTGGCTAATACAAAATGATCAATGCCTTTCGCATCGAGCGAGTCTTTGAAAAAAAGACAAACAAAATTTACCAGCATAAAGAAAATAAAAAGCGGAAATATTGCTTTGTTATTTTTTGTTTTACTCATTTTTATTTTTTGAAGTGTCCCTGATTACTTTAATAATCATCCCTGTTATTACGGTCAAAGGTAGCAGCCAGATGAATAACAGGAAGCCGGTTTTTATCCACCTGTCAATATATAGACCTGCATAAACAGCGATGCCAATGGCCACGGCTAACTGAAACGCAAGTCCGGAATATTGAAACAGTAGCTCTTTATTTGACTTTCGTTTATGCTGCATGGTGTTTAATCGCTGGAAATCTCGGGCTTAGGCACTACTATTATAGCGGTATCTAAACTTGAGGGGGTATTACCGTTAAGTATTTTTTTAATATTATTCAGATATTGATCTTTATGAGTTACGGCCTGCTCCAGAGAATCGGTGCGTATTTTAAGGGCCTGCAGTTGGCCCCGGCTTATACTTGTTTTACCATAGCCTGGTATATAAAACTTAAGTGGCGTAAGCACCAGCAGCGCAACGGTAAGGCTTACAAGCAATACAAATATGGTACTTAGCCCGGCATATACACTAATCCTCGACAGTTTAAAAGTAATTACTTCCTCGTAGGTATCATCGTTCATTATTACAAGGCGGTAGCGATTTTGAATTCGCTTTAAGGTGCTGCTTTTTTCCTGTTCTTCCATAACGAATAGTGATAAAAAATAAAGGTAACACTAATTGGCAGCGCAGTAAAAAGCATAGGCAATTTTTATGAATTCAGCCACGCATAGTGCGCAGTTTTCGTTGGTATCCCTGTTGCGTAATACTCTTTTACTTTTTGGAACAGGCAATTACAATTTATTGCCGTGCTATAACGACAAGGAAAAAAGTGATATCTGTTAAAACACTCCTTACAATGAACCTGTTATTCAATTGCCTTTGGTTTATAAAAGAAAAAAAATCCCGGTTCAAATGAACCGGGATGTAAAAAAGATTCGAGATGTTATGCCTGTGCAGAACTTTCATCCTTTTGTTCAACCCTTCTAACAGGTGGGTATCCGCCGCGTTTTGCACGCTGCGTTTTTCTGTGCTCATCATTACGGCGCTGCATAGTTGCTTCATGCTCTTCGTGCCAGGCCTGGAATTTAACCATAGCCGCAGCCTCGTCGAACAATCCCAATTTTACACCGCGCAATAAATGTTTCAAGAATAACACACCTTTGAATGAAAGGATGCGTCTTACAGTATCAGTGGGTTGCGCCCCTTTGTGCAACCATTCCAGGGCTTTTTGCCTGTCCAGTTGGATTGCTGCTGGTACTGCTAACGGATTGTAAGTCCCGATCTTCTGGATAAATTTTCCATCACGGGGTGCACGTGCATCTGCCACAACTATAAAATAGAAGGGCCTCTTTTTACTACCATGTCTTTGTAGTCTGATTTTAACTGCCATGTTAAATAGAAATTTAAAGGCTTAAAAAAAATAGGTTAACTATCGTTTACAATAGGAGGACAAAAATACTGATTGCATATTAATGAACAAATTAAATTGTTGAAGAATTGTTAGAAGTTGAACTGCCAACAGTTTCCTGAAAGTTAAGCTGGTTGAAATGTGCCGAAAATTGATTTAACGTACAAGAGTGCGACGCAACAAAAGCCAAATAGTAAAATAATTGCCGGGCTCAAAAAAAAGATCTGCTGTGTTTTATGATCGAATACCTGTAAATAGTGCCTGCGGGATAGCTAATAAACCGTTTTGCGCTTGCCGCTTTCAAAATCTTTAAAAATAAATGCGCCAAGTTTGTCGAGCGAAGCGAAATAAGCTTTACCGTTATTGGTTTCGGTAAATTCGGTCACAAACCTTTGCAGGTATGGATCGCTGGCTATCATAAAAGTGGTAACGGGTATTTTTAATTTTTTACATTGGGCGGCCAGATTAAGGCAGCGGTTGGTAACCTTTCGGTCTAAGCCAAAGCTGTTTTTGTAGTACCGGCCACCAATTTTTAAGCAGGTTGGCTTGCCATCGGTAATCATGAATATCTGTTTATTTGCATTTTTTCTTTTGCGGAGAATATCCATGGCAAGCTCGAGCCCGGCAACGGTATTGGTGTGGTAGGGGCCAACTTGCAGATAGGGGAGGTCTTTTATTTCCACCGTCCACGCATCGTTGCCAAATACTACAATATCCAGTGTGTCTTTGGGGTATTTGGTGGTTATTAATTCGCTTAATGCCATGGCCACCTTCTTGGCGGGTGTTATCCTGTCTTCGCCATAAAGAATCATGGAATGAGAAATATCGATCATTAAAACGGTGGAAGTTTGTGCTTTGAAATCGGTTTCGCGTATCTGGAGATCATCTTCGCGCATTGAAAAACTATCAATGCCGTGGTTGATCTGGGCGTTGCGGATGCTCTCTGTAAAGTCTATCTGTTCCAACATATCTCCAAACTGGAATGGGCGGTAGTCGGGACTTATTTCATCGCCAAGACCTGTTTTTTTGGTGCTATGATCGCCCTGCCGGTTTTTTTTAAGTTTACCGAAGATCTCTTCCAGGCTGCGTTTGCGGATACTTTGTTCACTTTTAGCTGTAATAACAACCTGTCCTTTATCATTGTCGTCTTTAATATAACCATTCTCCCTAAGGTCGTCAATAAAATCCCCCATTCCATAGTCGCCGTCGGTAAGCTGGTATTGTTTATCCAGTTCGTTCATCCACTGCAACGCTTCGCTCACATCGCCATTGGTATAGGTAAGCAGTTGCATAAAAATATCAAGCAACTCTTCAAATTTGCTTTTCGCATTTGCTTTTGGATCGAATTTTAAAAATCTGTGCCCTCTCATGGTTGTAAATTTAGTAAAAGAATAAAACCTTGAATGTTATTTCTAATATTCAGGCTTTAAAAGAAAAGTAGATTAACTAAACTACAAATTAAACGAAGGTTGGTTCTAAAGCAAGGGTTTTATTATGGTACGGGCAGCCTCTTCCTCTGAAGAATAAGAATTGAGCTTATGTTGATTATCAATATAGAACGAGTATAAATTTTTCAATGGAGGCATAATACTCCTGCCCCTTTGTTTTAACCAACACAAAAGGGAGCCTAAATAAAACGGGTATAGGTT
>JBBRDW010000052.1:0-30519 GCA_038203525.1 Chitinophagales bacterium
TTCATTTGCAAGGAAAAAAAGCAACTGAGTTCTGAAAGTCGCATAGAGAACCAAAAGTACAAGAGTGCGACGCAACGGAAACTCAATAGTAGCAATGCTGTTGGGTCAATAAATGTATTCCTTAGCTTGACGCATATGCGCTCCAGGCGGTGGTAGTACACTTATACAGTTGGGAATTCGATGGAGCTTTTACCTAAGCGCAGATTAATACTTACAAAAAAATCAGCAACAAATTAATAACTTATATACTTTTTTATCGTCTCAATGAAAGTATTAACGGTGAATGGCTTTTCTATAAAGCCATCTGCATTTACTTTTTGGCTAATTTCCTTGATATCTGCATTCGCTGAAAAAATGAGGATGGGAACTTTTACATTTTTATCATTTTTTGCAATTGCAATGGCTTTTTCGCCACCAATATCTGGTATCCATAAATCCATTAAAACCAATCCGGGGTTATGTTGTTCAATGTCTGAGAGAATATTTTCACACCTCGATAGCGTTTCCGCTTTGTAATTGTATTTGGCTAAAATCGCTTTGCAGAGTAATAATATTTCTGCATCATCATCATAAATGAGAATTTTATTTTTCATACCGCCGTCAGATTTTAAAATCGGTCAGTAAAAATAATCAATCTAATTAAATGGGGATCGTAAAATAAAAAGTACTTCCCTTGCCCGGCTCACTTTCAGCCCACATTTTGCCACCATGCCTGGTAATAATATCACATGATATGTACAGGCCAATGCCCAATCCCTGAAAGTGTACTGCATGTTCCTCCACCCTGTAGTAACGTTCAAAAATTTTATCCAGGTGCTGTTTTTTCATACCAACCCCATAGTCCCTCACCGATACTTGTAAAGCGTTTTGTTTTTCTTCTATTTCCACCAATACAATATTGGCATTTGGCGAATATTTTATAGCATTGGTTAATAGATTTATAATAACCTGCTGTAATCGGTTTTTATCGCCTTTAATGTCATGCAAGCACTTTCCATGTTTGGTAATGGTATGTCTGCTACTCCCATGCTGTATATTTTCAATGGTTTCATCCAGCATTTCATTAAAATCAAAAGTGCTGAAAATATAATTGAGCCTACCATTGTGTATTTTACTGGCATCTAATAATTCGGCAACTAAATCATGTAGTCTTTCTACTGCATTAGCAGCTTTATGCGCATACAAAGAAGCAGTGGGGTTTTCTTCTTCAATGGTTAACATCAGTAATTGTAAATAGCCCTTTGCGGTGGTAAGGGGGGTCTTCATTTCATGGCTGGCAATACTTATAAATTCATCTTTTTTGTGCCCCGCCGTTTTCTGTTCATGAATATCGGTATTGGTTCCTAGCCATCGCTCAATATTTCCGTTGGCATCTTTTACAGGAAATGCACGGGTTAGAAACCAGCGATATTCTCCATCATGCTTTCGCAGGGGAAAGGTTAGCTCAAATGGTTCGTCTTTTTTCCATAATTCTTTAGAAAGCGCAACTATTTTTTCAACCTGGTCTGGATGATGAACTTTTTGCCATCCCCAACCTTCCATTTCTTCAAACGTAGTTCCGGTGTAATCATACCATTGCTGGTTATACCAATAAATCCATCCGTCACAATTAGCAATCCATGCAAGATTTTGAATGCAGTTAGCGAATGTGCGGAATTGTTCTTCCCCTTTGGCCAATGCTTCCGTAAATTTTTTCTGTTCCTCTATTTCTGTGCTGCATCCTATCCAAGCAATTATTTTTCCCTTCTCGTCTTTTTGCGCAATGCTATGGCTTAAATGCCATCTGTAAGTTCCATCATGGTGGCGAAGACGCTTTTCCATAATAAAATCTTCCCCAGTTTTAAGAGCATGATCCCATAACCGTAAATCTTTTTCAAGGTCTTCCGGAAAAATAATTTTGAGCATCCCGTCCCCTTTCAATTCTTCAAAAGATAAACCTGTGTAATCGAGAAAATATTGGTTGAAGAAATTTTTCTTGCCATCGGGTGTTGCCGTACATATCATATTAGGAATGGTTGCGGCCAGTGTTCTGAATTTTGCTTCACTTTCTTTTATTTTTTCTTCAACTTTTTTCCGTTCAGTAATATCGCGGTTCACAGCAATTGCAGCTATTGGTTTTCCTTTTTCATCGTACACATAAGCGATTGATACAAGCACGTTCACTGGTGTACCGTCTTTTTTGGACTGCACTACTTCGCCGTGCCATTTGCCTGTGCTACTTATAGATATTGGCATTGCCTGCTTATCTTCATCCGATAAAAATTGCGTATTTAGAAGTTCCATTGCACAATTACCCATTACTTCTTCGCCTGCGTATCCATATAGACTTTCTGCACCTTTGTTCCAACTGATGGTTTTATTATCCATATCAGTGCCTACCACTGCATCGGCGATATTTTCAGTGAGTGTGGCAGCAGTGCGTAACTGCTTATTAGATTCTTCAATTTGTTTGCGGGCTTCAACCTGTTCAGTTACATCGTAAGCAAAAACCAAAATACCTTCTATTTTACCTTCGTCATTCTTAAATGCCTGATAGGTCAAATTCAGATAAAATTGTTGCAGTCCGTTGCCCCTATCCACCTTAACGGGCATTTCGTTACCGGTAAAAGTTTCCCCCGATTTGTAAACCTTATCAAGCAACTCAATAAGGCCCTGCATTTTTATTTCCGGAATTGCTTTATGCAACGTTTTACCTATCACTTCGCGGTTTCCCAGAAACTGCTTGAACAGTGGGCTAATTAGTTCAAACCGGTGTTCTGGTTCTTTAAGCAAAGCAAGCATTGCAGGCGATTGCATAATAAAATTCCGAAGTCTTTGCTCGCTTGCTTCAATTTTTTTCCTTGCTATGGTTTCTTTTGTAATATCCAGCAATGTTCCATTAAAACGATAAGCTATTTTATCATCTCCAAACCATGCTCTTCCTTTGGCTCTTACTATCCGTTCCTGCTTTGTTACAGGATTTACGATGGTGTATTCAATATCGTAATGCCCACCGGATTCATATTGTAAGGCTTTATGTATAGCATCCTCCACACGCCTCCTGTCTTTTTCAAGCATCACATCTATTGCAAGTGAAAGGGCAACTTCTGCTTCATGCGGCAGTCCAAACCAATCCTTAAGCCGGTTATTTCCAACAAATTTATTTGTTAGTGGAATATAATCCCAGGTACCCAATTCCGTTGTTTCAATAATAAAATTCAGCTGGTCCTTACTTTCAATTAATTTTTTATAATTATTTACCTTTTCGGTAGTTTCAATTACGGTAACCAGCACGCCGCCTACTTCACCATCTTCAAAACGGATAGGGCTGTAAGAGAAATCAAAAACACATTCTTCCACAAATCCATTCCTGTCCAATTGCAAAACAAAGTCGGGGAAGCCTACTGGTGTACCCCGCATCACACCTTCAAACATGGGTCCTATGGTAGGCCATACTTCTTCAAAGGTTTTGGGTGTGCTTATGCCCAATGCCTGCGGATGTTTTGTACTGCCAAGAATGGGGCGGTAACCATCGTTGTACATCTGAATATATTCGTTGCCCCATGCTATATACATGCCAAACGGACAATCCAGCATAATACTCACCGCGATACGCAAAGTTTGTGGCCATGTATCCGGACTTCCGACAGCCGTTGTTGACCAATCAAATGAACGGATAAGCGCTCCCATTTCGCCACCACCACTAAGAAATGCTGGTATTGATTTTTCTTTTGGTTTCATTATGTATTACGCAATGCTTTCAGCATTGATTTTATTTTGTGAAATTTAATTTTGTTTTCGACTGGATACAAACAATTTTAAAGTTCATACCGTTTTGCAATATTTCCAAAAAAAATATCTTCGGCTTAATAATCATGTATTAGTTAGGTTTTTTTATGAGCCCAGCTGTAATACTACTATTTAACCCAATTGCGTCGCACACTTGTACGTTCAGTTCTTTGGTCTACAAGTGGTGACGGTCGATGATCAACCACTGAAAAGGCGCTGAAGAGTGCGACGCAACCTAAGCTTAATTATTATCCCCATACGCCCGGCCCAAAAATTTCCTCTGCATTTTGCATATACTAAAACATGATTGTAATCAGGTTTCTGTTTGAGTAATATCATAAACAGGGGCTTCTTGCTAATTTATTTTTGTTGCCTTGAATCCAAACCATGAGTGTACTCATCATTTTATTAATTGCAAGCATTTCAATAGCGGCCCTCTTTCTTGCAGCTTTTTTGTGGAGCGTAAAAAGCGGTCAGTATGATGATGAAGTGAGCCCGCCCATGCGTATGCTTTTTGATGATACAACGCCAAAAGAAAAAAAAGTAGCCCCGCAAAGCCTTGCTGCATCAGGCGTTTCAACTTTACCAGATAATGTAAATATTCAACAACCTTAACACGAACAGTATAAATACCAAAACTTAAATTCTATGCAGGTAGAAAAATTTTACTACGATAACAAAATTGTGAAAATGTTTGCCTACGCCACTATATTATGGGGCGTAGTTGGTATGCTGGTAGGGCTGCTTGCTTCCATAGAAATATTTTATCCCGCAGCGAATATGAACTTTGCCCCCACCACATTTGGCAGGCTTAGGCCGGTACATACCAACGCGGTAATTTTTGCATTTGTTGGTAATGGTATTTTTATGGGCGTTTACTATTCGCTGCAGCGTTTGTGCAAAGCAAGAATGTTTAGCGATAAGCTGAGTAAAATACATTTTTGGGGCTGGCAAGCCATTATTGTTACAGCCGCTGTTACTTTAATGGCTGGCTTTACAACTGGTAAAGAATATGCTGAACTGGAATGGCCTGTAGATATTGCCATCACCGTTGTTTGGGTAATATTTGGTATCAATATGTTTGGTACTATTATCAAACGAAGGGAGAGCCATTTGTATGTTGCCATCTGGTTTTATATCGCTACCTGGATCACGGTTGCCATGCTGCATATTGTAAACTCATTTGAACTTCCTTTCTCCTGGTTTAAAAGTTATAGCTGGTATGCAGGCGTACAGGATGCGCTTGTGCAATGGTGGTACGGCCACAATGCAGTGGCATTCTTTTTAACCACACCATACCTAGGTGTTATGTATTACTTTTTACCCAAGGCTGCCAACAGACCGGTATATAGTTACCGGCTTTCCATTAGTCACTTCTGGGCTTTGATCTTTTTGTATATCTGGGCCGGTCCGCACCACTTGCTTTATACTGCATTGCCAGACTGGGCGCAAAATCTTGGCGTTGTTTTCAGCGTAATGCTTATTGCACCAAGCTGGGGCGGTATGCTCAATGGTTTATTTACACTGCGTGGCGCATGGGATAAAGTAAGGGAAGATCCTATTCTTAAATTTATGGTGGTGGCCATTACCTGTTATGGTATGGCAACATTCGAAGGGCCCTTATTGAGTTTAAAAGATGTAAATGCCATCGCGCATTTTACCGACTGGATTATTGCACATGTACATGTAGGCGCATTGGGCTGGAATGGCTTCTTAACTTTTGGCATTCTCTACTGGCTTATACCAAAAATATTCAATACACCCTTATACTCAAAGAAGCTTGCAAACACGCACTTCTGGATTGGCACGGTTGGTATTGTGCTCTATGTGGTTCCTATGTACTGGGCAGGCTTTACGCAGGCACTTATGTGGAAGAGCTTTACAGACGATGGCACTTTAACCTATCAGTTCTTAGAGACTGTTACACACATAATCCCCTTAGATGTTGCACGCAGCGTTGGTGGTACGCTATATCTGGTGGGCGTTTTTATAATGGTGTACAATATTTTTAAAACAGTTAAGAGTGGCAGTCTGGTTGCCGATGAAGCTGCTGAAGCCGCAGCGCTTGAAAAAGTTACCAAACCGCTTAGCGAAAAATACTGGCATCGCTGGATAGAAAGAAGACCTGTGCAAATGCTTGTATTCAGTTTGATCGCTGTTGCTATTGGTGGTTTGGTAGAACTTATTCCAACCTTCCTGGTACAAAGCAATGTACCCACTATTGCATCAGTAAAACCATATACACCACTCGAGCTGCAGGGCCGTGATATTTATGTAAGAGAAGGTTGTTATACCTGCCACTCCCAAATGATACGCCCCTTCCGCGATGAAGTTGCACGCTATGGCGAGTACAGTAAAGCGGGTGAGTTTGTTTATGATCATCCTTTCCAGTGGGGCAGTAAACGAACAGGCCCCGACCTTGCACGCATTGGCGGCAAATATCCTGATAGCTGGCATTACAATCACATGATGGATCCGCGCATTATGAGCCCTGGCTCTATTATGCCGAACTATCCCTGGTTGCTTGATGATAAGATTGATACCTCCCTAACTGCAGCTAAAATAAGGGCCATGCAAACACTGGGTGTTCCCTACCCTGAAGGCTTTGATAAGATTGCAAATGCAGATCTTGAGAAACAAGCAAAAGGCATAAAGGATAATCTGAAAAAAGATAAAATTGAAACAAGCAGCAACGCAGAAATCATTGCATTGATTGCTTACCTGCAGCGTATGGGTACGGATATAAAAGGTGATCAAACACCACAGGCAGCATTAATTAAATAAGTTCTTTTTTTAGCCGGGCAGTAGCGCATTTATGATCGTTCCTTGCGTCGCACTCTTGTACGTTAGAAACTGCATTGAGCAAGCTGCAAGCCGTTAGCTTTGAGCTACAAGCAAAACATAGAAGCTCGAAGCTAAAAGCTCATAGCTGGTATTCAGTACAAGTGTGCGACGCAACGAATGTTTAATTGAAATACAGCTGCCGGGTAAATAAAATATCTTTTAAAAAATTAACCAACGTTTAAAAAATTTGAGCCTATGAAATTTATAAACTACATCGAAAATATTGCAGACGTAGACCTCTTTGGTTTAGTTGGCCTTATTATATGCTTTATTGTTTTTACGGTGGTAGCAATTTGGGCATGGAAAGCCGATAAAAAGCTGATGAACAAAATGGGTAATATTCCCCTTGAAAACTAAATATAGTAACGATAAATACTAATAATATGAAGATTCATTTATCAGGAAAAAAATACAGTATTAGCTTGAAAAAAGAAACAGCAATGATTGCATCTCTGGTACCGGCACTTGCATTTGCCGCCGGGCCCAAAGTAGGTAGTGAGGCCTCGAATCCTGTTGCCATTGCGATGATGATTACCGCTGTTGTTTTACTGCTGGCAATATATATAACCGCCCGCCTTTTAATACAGCAGGCAAAAGTAAAAGTGGAACGTTTTAAAAAAGAGCAAAAAGAAAATTTTGCCAAAGCAGGAACGGCTGCAGCAATACTATTCCTCTGTATGCTAAGCGGCTCGTTGTTTGCGCAAACTGCTGTTACAACAACAGATGCAGCAGCACAGGTTACTGTTGCGCCAACTGCACTTAGCAACAGTTCCTTTTATTTTTTATGCACCGTAATAGCAGTTGAGCTGGTTATTCTTCTTGGGTTATTATCTCAATTACAGGCCATGATGAAAGTGGAAGAAGTGCAACAAGCTTTTATTGGTAAAGATGCAAAAGCAGCCGCTGCATCTAAGGCATTTTCTCTAAAAAAATGGTGGATGGGTATTAATAAATTCAAACCTATTCAGGAAGAAGCTTCCATCGATCTTGGCCATAGTTACGATGGCATTCGCGAACTAGATAATCGTTTGCCGCCATGGTGGCTGTACGGTTTCTATCTATGTATAATTTTTGCCGTTGTTTATTTTTGGCAACATGAAGTATCGCATAGTGCACCTTCCACTATTGAAGAATACCAGACTTCTGTTACCGAAGCGGCAGTGGCCAAAGAAGCTTACCTCGCCAAATCAAAAAGCAGTGTGGATGAAAACACGGTAAAGCTTTTAACTGATGCGGAAGATCTTGCCTCCGGCAAAAAAATATTTACTACGGCTTGCGCAGCATGCCATTTGGCAGATGGTGGTGGTATTGTAGGTCCCAATCTTACAGATGACTACTGGATACATGGCGGCTCATTGCAGGATATTTTTAAAACCCTTAAATATGGCTGGCCCGAAAAAGGCATGAAAAGCTGGAAGGATGATTATACGCCAGTGCAGTTAGCACAAATAGCCAGCTACGTAAAAAGTTTGCACGGCACTAAACCTGCTGTACCTAAAGAGCCGCAGGGCGAGTTGTATAAAGAGGAAAATATAGCTGCTCCAGCAGCGGATTCAGTAAAAAAAGTAAGCGCCAAAATAAGCGCTTTCCTTCACTAAAAGAACATGGGCAAACCTGTTGAACATACCAATATTACTGAAACAGAAGATTTCAGGGATCATCTTGCAACCGTTGACAGCCACGGTAAACGCAACTGGATATATGCCTATAAACCAAAGGGCAAATTTTATTCCATCAGAACCTGGTTAAGCTATGCTTATTTCATTATTTTCTTTGGTTTGCCTTTTGTAAAAATGCATGGCAGGCCATTGTTTTTGTTCAATATTCCAGCCGCAAAATTTATCATATTCGGTAAAGTATTTTGGCCGCAGGATATGTTCATCTTCGGGCTGGGTATGGTTACCTTTATTTTCTTTATTATTCTTTTCACTGCCGCCTTTGGCCGTTTGTTTTGTGGTTGGGCCTGCCCGCAAACCAATTTTATGGAGATGATGTTCCGTAAAATTGAGTACTGGGTTTTGGGCGATGGTAATGCGCAACGCAATCTTGCAAAAGCGCCCTGGACTGGTAAGAAAATATTTAAAGTAACGCTTAAGCATATTTTATTTTATGCACTTTCCTTTATCATTGCCAACTTTTTTCTCGCATATATTCTTGGTATTGATGAGTTGCAAAAAATTATAACAGAGCCGGTAAGTAAGCATACAACAGGTTTTATTTCATTGCTTGCTTTCAGCGGCGTATTTTATGCTGTATATGCATTTTTTCGGGAGCAGGCGTGCACCGTGGTTTGCCCTTATGGCAGGTTGCAAAGTGTGTTGCTCGATAAAAATTCCATGATTGTTGCCTACGATTATAAACGCGGCGAACCACGCGGTCATATTAAAAAAGATGTGGAGCAAAACCTTGGCGATTGTATCGATTGTTTTGCATGCGTAAAAGTTTGCCCAACAGGAATAGATATCAGGAATGGTGTGCAAATGGAATGTGTAGGCTGCACAGCCTGCATAGATGCCTGCGATAACATCATGGATAAAATTGGTAAGCCCAAAGGCCTTATCCGCTATGCTTCAGAAAATTCTATTGCCAATGGCGATCCATTGCGCTACACCACCCGCATGAAATTGTATACAGGTTTGTGTTTCCTGGTGCTTTCTGTTTTAAGCGTGATCTTATACAACCAGCATGATATTGAAGTAACTATTATGCGCACACCCGGCATGCTTTTCCAAGAGCGTGGCATAGATAGTGTTACCAACCTTTATAATATTAAAATGGTGAATAAAACATTGGAAGATGTGCCGCTAACTGTGCAGGTTGAAGAAATGCCCGGCAACATACAGATCATCGGAAACCCTTATGTGCTGGTGCATGAAGAAGGGCAGGGCGCGGGTTCGTTCTTTGTTATTCTACCTAAGAAAATGATTCGTGACAGAAAAACAGATATCAAACTTGGTGTGTATAAAGGCACAGAAAAAATTACGGAGATCACGACCAGTTTCCTCGGGCCGGTGGAAGATGCGGGAGCAGAAAAAGACTAAAAACATTTTTAGCCGAACATCAGTTCTTTGGGAATCGCCTGTTGCATGGCACTCTTGTACTGTAGTAATTCTGTTGAACAAAATACAAAACCACAGAGTAACACAGAGGTGAAAGGCAACACAGAGTTGCTCTGGGTTTTTTCTCCCTTCAACTCTGTAAAAAAAACTTGTGTAACTCTGTGGTAAAAAAACCTTCAGTTATAGCAACAAAAAAAATCACTCTATAAATTATTCAAAATGAGCTGGGGAAATAAATTACTAATCGCATTCATTGCCTTTGGCTGCATGATTGGTTACATGGTTTACAAAGCCGTTGAAACGCCAACCAATCTGGTAAGCGACGAATATTACAAAGACGAATTAAAATTTCAGGACCGCATTGATGCATCGAACAATGCAAAGAAATTAGACAGTGTGCAGGTAGTTCAAAATGGTGGCACTGTTTCTATAACATTACCCGCAGCAATGAAAGGAACCAGCATTACCGGCGAAGCGTATTTCTATTCTAAAACAGATCCCAACAAAGACAAACGCCTTACCCTCTCCACCGATTCGCTCAGCACTTCTTTCAATAAAGACGAATTACCAAGAGGCAATCTCTTATTAAAGCTAAGCTGGCAATCGGGTAACGAAAATTATTATGTAGAAAAACAAATTGATCTTTAATATGGCCTGGCAGTTTCTTATATCAGGTTTATTTTTAGGCTTGGTAAGCAGCTTGCATTGTGCAGGCATGTGCGGCCCAATTGCATTGGCATTGCCGGTACAACTGCTTCCAAAACAACAAAAAACATTCGGCATATTACTGTACAATATTGGCAGAATATTTACTTATACTTTGCTTGGCCTTACCGCAGGTTTAGCAGGCAGGTTTTTACTGGTAGGTTCTTTTCAGCAATGGTTTTCTGTTGCATTTGGTATCGCCATGCTTTTTGTACTCACCCTCTCTTTTGTGTTTGGAAAAAGCATGCACATAACCCCGCTTAATAATCTATATAACCGCCTGCAAATGTTTATGGGTAATCAAATGCGGCAACAGGGTTTGCCCTCACTTTTTATGCTCGGCATGGCGAATGGTTTATTACCCTGCGGCATGGTTTACCTCGCCGTTACAGGAGCAATAACAACGGCTGCCATACCTTACGGAATGCTGTACATGCTGCTCTATGGTTTGGGCACATTACCCGCCATGTTTGCCATTACTTTTTTCGGTTTTAAAATTAATCTTGCACTACGCAACAGGTTTAAACAAATAGCACCTTTTTTTATGGCCATAGTAGCTGTTCTGCTAATTCTGCGCGGGCTAAACCTCAACATCCCTTACATAAGCCCTTACTTCTACAATGGCAGCGACAGACAGGCTATTGACTGCGCTAAATAATATTTTTTAAAATTATGGGCCGGGCATTAGCTCTATGGGCATCGTCTCTTGCGTCGCACGCTTGTACGCTTGTAATATTATGGAGCTTTTATTAAAGCGTAACCTACCGGATACAATACCGGCACAACTCTTAACTACTTTTTTCCCAGGTGCAATTTTTCTTTTGTTGTGCGATAAGCATTTAATAATTCAATAAATCAGCCTGACCTTAACGATAAATTGTTTTTTTAACTGTATGAAAAACTGTGGCAATACTCAGGAAATATTTTACACCGCAGCTTCCATATTGTGGAAGTAATTCCACATTTTTATTTCATTCATACTTTTTTAAGGCTTGGCTTATCATTTGTAAAATGAAATTGGAATTGCGCAACAATAAAAAAATTTCCCCGCTATTCGTTCGATGTTTTATAAAAATCAGGTTTAGCATTCATTAATAATCAAAATAAATTCACATGATGGAAAAAGCAAAAAAGTCATCTAACGGAAAAAAAAGTATGCGGCCTGCCAACGCAGGTAAAGCATCAGGAGATTGTATGTTAAAAGAGTTTTTTATTGATGAATTAAAAGACATTTACTGGGCAGAAAAACACCTGGTAAAAACTTTGCCTAAAATGCAAAAGGCTGCAAGCAGCAGAGAACTAAAAAATGCATTTGCAGATCACCTGACAGTTACCCGCAGCCATGTAACAAGACTGGAAGAAGCCTTTGGTTTAATGGACAAAAAGCCTGTGGCTAAAAAGTGCGAGGCCATGGAAGGCATAACCAAAGAAGGCGAAAGCATTATTGCAGCTACTGAAGCTGGCACTGCAACAAGAGACGTAGGTTTAATTCTTGCTGCACAGAAAGTAGAACATTACGAAATTTCTACTTATGGTGGGCTCGCACAACTGGCAGAAACACTTGGTCTTACAGAAGTGCACGATCTGTTAGGCGCAACGCTCGCTGAAGAAAAAGAAGCCGATCTTTCTTTAACTGGAATTGCTGAAAATCATATTAATTATGAAGCTGCTGAAGAAATGGGAAAATAACTGCCTTAGTTGTATGTATTTCAAAACCGGATTCGTTAAAGCCGGTGGCATCAAGGCTTTAACGAATCCAGAATATTTATCTTAATCAAATCAATTATAAATGAAAAGGTCAATAATATACGTCTCTACGCTAATTTTACTCGCAGTTTCAATCACTGGTTGTTCAGCTATAGAAGGTATCTTTAAAGCTGGTGCATATACAGGCATTATTGCAGTAATTGTAGTAATCATAATAATTGCTGTAATAGTTAAAAAGGTTAGCAGCGGTGGTAACAAATAATTTTAGGAATAATAAACTTAAGCCGCAATTTTTTTTACAAATGCAAACTTTTTTACTTTTTTGTGCTGATACAAAAAAGTGAAAAGAATTAAGCTGCTTTATGCGGCTTTATTTGTATTTTAAATGTTGAGAGTTATATAATAATGCTATATCAACAAATTGATATCTTAATAATTGCTTTATGAAGGTGATACTTCCTTTCTACGCTATGTTCGCCATTGTACTGCTTGGCGTATGGTTATTTTTATATGGCATTTATTTAGGTCAGGATATTTTAATTCCTCTTGGCTTTTCTTTCCTTTTTGCAGTTTTATTACAACCGCTGGAAGACTTGTTTCAAAAAATAAAAATACCGCGTATTCCTGCTATTTTGTTATCGCTCATTATTGCACTGGCTTTAATTTTTAGCTTATTTACGTTTCTATCCTACCAGGTAAGTAAATTTATGGACGACCTGCCTGCTATTGAAAAAAATCTAACAACATTCATCAATAATACCCAGCAATGGATAAGTGAGACATTTCATTTTACCCAGCAACAACAGCAACAGGCTATCCAAAATGCAAAAGGCAACACAGGAGATAACCTGAAATCAGTTGCAGGCACAACTTTAGATGTTGCGTCTGCTTCACTGGCACTTGTGGCGCTAATCCCCATATACGTTTTTCTGCTTATGTATTACCGCAGGCATTTGATCATGTTTGTCGTAAGCTGTTTTGAAGCTAAAAACGCTAACCTTGTGGCTAAAGTTATCGGCCGTATAAAATATGTGGTTCAAAAATATGTAACGGGTTTACTTATTGAAACCGCATGTGTAGCTGTTTTAAACTCTGTCGGCTTGTTATTAATTGGTGCTCCTTACGCTATTCTTTTAGGCATCATAGGAGCTATATTAAATCTTATACCATATATCGGTGGCTTAATTGCGTTAATACTTACCGCAATTGTTACATTAAGTAACACCGGTGATGTAAATACTACCATATTAAGTATAGTGGTGTATTTTGTAGTGCAGTTTATTGATAATAATTTTTTAGTTCCACGAATTATAGGTTCCAGCGTTCAGCTAAACGCACTGGTATCAATACTTGCTGTACTTATTGGCGGTACACTTTGTGGTGTGGGCGGCATGTTTTTAAGTTTACCTTTTGTAGCTATTTGCAAGGTAATATGCGATCATGTAGAAGAGTTGTATGCATGGGGTAAGATGTTAGGTGATGAAGATTCAGCCCGCTGGAATATTATGAAGCTCCCGGCCAGAAAAGGTAGAGGCAAAAAATAGATATCGTTAATATTTAAGTTGCCAAAAAGGAGTTGGTTTGGACTGGAGGTATTCGAACGCGTTTTTTACCATCGCCGGAACCGCTTTCGACTATGTTCGTGGTAATCTCCGCTTCAATAAATGCTCAGTAGAATATCCGAACGTACAAGAGTGCGACGCAACCAGGTATAATAATAGTAAAGTAGCCGGGCCTAAAAAATTGCATTTTATACTCCTCTTGTTTGCAGAAAAGAGTTCTTTCTGCGGAAACAGGAGCTAAAAAACTAAAAATTGCAGCTTGGCACTACCCTAAAAAAGAATTATAGCGATTAGTTGTAATTTTTAAATGTAAACTCCTACCTTCGCCGTCCTAATTTTGGAAAATTATGTTAGCAGTAGTAAAAATAGCAGGTCAGCAATTTAAGGTTCAGGCTGGCGACAGTCTTTACGTTCCGCACCTGCAAGGCAAAAGCGGAGACAAAGTTGAATTCAACGAGGTTTTGCTTGTTGATAACGATGGCGTGCTTACCGCCGGAAGTGATGTAACAGCTATTGTAAAAGCTGAAATAGTAAATGATCTTGTAAAGGGAGATAAGGTTACTTCTTTTAAAATGAAAAGAAGAAAAGGTTTCCGCAAAAAACATGGTCACAGAACACAGTACACGCAAATTAAAATTGAAAGCATCGCATAAATTTATTAAGTGTTTTTCGAAATGGAGAGTTGATTATTTTTCATTTTGTTCCATTTAAAATTTATTGATAAACATATTTTAAACTCATTTTATGGCACATAAAAAAGGTGAAGGAAGTGTAAAAAACGGACGTGACTCGCAGAGTAAACGTCTTGGAGTAAAAATATTTGGTGGCCAGGCAGCAATTTCCGGCAATATCATTTTACGCCAGAGGGGTACGGTATATCACCCAGGAAAGAATGTAGGAGTTGGCAGAGATTTCACTTTGTTTGCGCTTACTGATGGCGTAGTGGAATTTAAAAAAGGGCGCATAAACAGAACAACTGTTTCTGTGTTACCGGTTGAAGTAACAGCTTAGTATTAATTTTTTTGGCAGTTATCATAAAGTTTTTTTACTTTTATACCATATTTACTAACCATTAAATTTAAAAGAACATGGCAACTGCAAAAAAAGCTGCTCCGAAAAAGGCTGCTGCTAAAGCTGCTCCTAAAAAAGCTGCTGCTAAAGCTGCTCCTAAAAAAGCTGCTGCTAAAGCTGCTCCTAAAAAAGCTGCTGCTAAAGCTGCTCCTAAGAAAGCCGCTGCTAAAGCTGCTCCTAAGAAAGCCGCTGCTAAAGCTGCTCCTAAGAAAGCCGCTAAGAAGTAATCATCTAAAGCTTAAACAGCTAAATAGATCAAGGTCCCGGTTTAATACCGGGACTTTTTTTATTTTACAGAACTTTACAAAATGAACAATTCTTCAATTGCCGATAATTTTTCACTGCTTGCCAAATTAATGGACATACACGGTGAAAACAGTTTTAAAACAAAGTCATATTCTTCTGCAGCGTTTACCATTGAAAAATTACCAGCAGAACTGTCTGCAATAGCCGAAGAAAAAATTTTTGCAATTAAAGGTATTGGTGAGGCAATAGGAAAAAAAATAATTGAGCAATTGCATACCGGCAATTTGGGTTTGCTAAATGAATATATTTCAAAAACCCCGGCTGGAATCATTGAAATGCTTGCTATTAAAGGGATTGGTCCGAAAAAAATTGCTGTTATATGGAAAGATCTGGACATAGAAAGTTTAGGAGAATTGCTTTATGCATGTGATGAAAACAGGCTTTTACTTTACAAAGGCTTTGGCGAAAAAACTCAGCAAAACATAAAAGAATCTATTGAATTTTATCTGGGTAATATAGGCAGTTATCTATATGCACAAATAGAAGGTTATGTAAAAGAAGCTGATTTAAAAATAAAAACTGCATTCCCCAAATGTCAATTTGAACTGGCTGGAGATTTCCGGCGCCATATTGAAACTATTGATAAACTCGAATGGATTACTACTGCAACACAACAGGAAATAATTGATTTTTTTGAGCAGCAGCAATATAAAACAATTGCTTCCCATAAAGCAGCAACACAGGTTAAAGGAAATGAAAATTTGTTGCTGGTATTTTATCATTGCATTCCTGAAAACTTTTACTCAACCCAATTTAGTAAAAGTTGTTCCAGTGAATTTTTGATGGCCTGGCAAAATCGTTTTCCATTTAAAGATGGTTATTCATCTGAAGAAGAGATTTTTAACAGTAATAATGTAGATTTTATTGAATCATATTTAAGAGAGAGCGAAGAAATTATTATTAAAGCTGCAGAACATATGCTTCCGTCTGTTATACAAACCAGTGATATTACTTCTATTATTCATAGTCACAGCAAATGGAGCGATGGTTCAAATACTATTGAGGAAATGGCTGTTGCCGCAATAAAAAAGGGAATGCAGTTTCTTGTTTTGAGCGACCACTCAAAATCTGCTTTTTATGCACAGGGATTGTACGAAGAAAGAATAATTGCCCAACATAAAGAAATTGATGAACTAAATACAAAGTATGCTCCATTCAAAATTTTCAAAAGCATAGAATCAGATATTTTGAATGATGGAAAACTTGATTACAGTTCCGAAGTACTCAATACTTTCGATCTGGTAATTGCTTCTGTTCATTCCAATTTAAAAATGAAAGAAGAAAAAGCAATGATGCGTCTTATAACCGCAATCGAAAATCCTTATACCAACATACTTGGTCATCTTACCGGTAGGTTATTGCTGGGGCGAATTGGGTACCCGGTAGATCATAAAAAAATTATTGATGCCTGCGCCGCAAATAATGTAGTAATAGAACTTAATGCCCATCCTAAACGTCTCGATATTGATTGGCGGTGGATAAGCCATTGCCTCAAAAAAAATGTGCTTATTTCCATTGATCCCGATGCACATAGTACTGATGGCTACAAGGATGTTTATTACGGTGTTCTGGCAGCACAAAAAGCAGGCGTAACTAAAGAAAATAACTTAAGTAGTTTTTCATTGGCCGCTTTTGAAGAATTTCTGAAAGTACAACATGCCAAACGCCCGTGATATAAAAAGGCAACGGCAAAATAAAATATTGGTAGTAAAGCTCAGCAAAGAACAATGCGCACAAGAGTGCGACGCAAGAAAAGTAAAATTGAAATGCTGAAGCCCGGCACCAAAAAACACTAACTAATATTTTAGATAGAGAATATTATTGACCCGGCAAAAGTACTTTTGGCATCGCCTCTTGCGTCGCACTCTTGTACTTTGGTGATACTATTCAGCAACTAATACATAAAACTCTTTTGCAAATGGCAATGCCACCTATCAAAATATATAACAACGGGATTTTTTAAAGATGCTCAAGAAATGTTTATCATTGCTAATTACTTAATTTTACCATTCTAATTTTGATTTATGAATGATACTTTAACGAACGGTTTGCCGGCGCTTACTTCAAAAGATTTTGTTACAGACCAGGAAGTACGCTGGTGCCCGGGTTGTGGCGATTACTCAATTCTTGCTCAGGTACAAAAGATAATGCCGGGAATAGGGGTGCCAAAAGAAAATATTGTATTTATCAGCGGTATCGGCTGTAGCAGCAGGTTCCCTTATTATATGAACACTTATGGTATGCACTCTATTCATGGCCGTGCTACAGCAGTAGCAAGTGGATTAAAAGCCTCAAGACCAGAGTTGAGTGTGTGGATTGTTACGGGTGATGGTGACGGATTAAGTATTGGCGGCAACCATACCATACATCTTCTAAGAAGAAATCTGGATGTAAATATTTTGTTATTCAATAACCAGATATTTGGTTTAACAAAAGGGCAATACTCCCCTACCTCTGAAGAGCATAAAATAACAAAGTCTACTCCTTTTGGCAGTATAGACCATCCATTTAATCCTTTGGCACTGGCTATGGGGGCAGATGCAACATTTATTGCGCGCAGTATGGACCGCGATCCCAAACACATGCAGTCTATGCTAACCCGCAGTAACCAGCATAAAGGAACTTCCTTTCTGGAAATTTACCAGAACTGTAATATTTTCAACGATGGTGCTTTTGACGTGTTTACGGAGAAAAAATCAAAGGCAGATGAAGTTATTTTTCTTGAACAGGGGCAGCCCTTAGTATTCGGTGCTACACAAAATAAAGGTATAAGGCTGGATGGTTTTAAGCCTGTTGTAGTTGAGTTAGATAACGGAGTTAGCGCAGATGACCTTTGGATACATGATGAAAACGATTTAGGTAAAGCACAGCTCCTTGTACGCATGTTTGATAATCCAAAAATTGAAGGCCATTTTCCAAGACCATTTGGTGTGTTTTATCAAACCGAAAGGGCTTGTTACGAAGACGTAATGCGCCTTCAGATAGAAGAAGCAATAGCAACCAAAGGACCAGGTAATTTAGATAAGCTATTGCGTGGCAGGGAAGTTTGGGAAATTGTTTAATCTTTATAGATCTATAAACGTAAAAGCCGCATTTAAATGCGGCTTTTACGTTTATAAGTAACCCCGTAGGAAATAAGAAGATTTATTAATTTTTTACAACTTCTTTTCCCATTTTTTTTAAATCCTGCACGCAGCGAAATCCTGCATGATTTGTGCCCGATGTAATTTCTGACTTACCACGTGTGCCTACCATGTAGCGGGTGCAATATTCATCAGTGCAAAGAAAAGAACCCCCGCGCTGCACTTTTTTCTTTATGTCTGGTTCATCAGGATCGTAAGACTCTGACGGACCTTTTGGGTTTTTTGAAACACTGCTTTTGCTTTGTAGTCTGTAGTAATCAGACCGGTACCAATCGCTGCACCATTCCCACACGTTTCCGGCAATATCATAAAGCCCATAAGCATTCGGTTCAAATTGTTTTACGGGTGCTATTCCTTTAAAACCATCTGCGCTGTTGTCATTATAGGGAAAGTCACCTTCAAAAATATTAGCCATTAATTTACCATTGGGTTTAAACTGATTACCCCATGTATACAGATTGCCCGTTTTACCAGCCCTTGCAGCAAATTCCCATTCTGCTTCAGTAGGCAATCGTTTACCTGCCCATTTTGCATAGGCTACAGCATCATCCCACGAAATCTGAACCACAGGGTAATTTTCTTTTCCAACGATCGTACTGCCCGGACCAGTTGGGTGTTTCCAATCAGCGCCAGGTATGTAACCCCACCATTGTAAAAAATTATCCAGTGGTACTTTATGGTTTGGCGGAGTAAATACTACTGAACCTGTAATAAGATTTTCTTCTGGAACTCCGGGATATTCTTCTTTTGTTGGTTTGCGTTCGGCGGTTGTAACAAAGCCAGTAGCATTTACAAATGCAGTAAATTGGGCATTGGTAACTTCGCTTGCATCCATATAAAATCCATCCAAATAAACGCGGTGAACAGGTCTGGAATCGTTCATCTCTTGGTTTCCGCCGTTCTCCAAACCTACCGGGTTTATGCTGCCCATGCTAAATTCACCGCCGGGTATCAAAACCATTCCTTCAGGAGCTTTTCCCGCTGGTGGCAGTTCATTTGCACGTGTTTCAATAAATTCTTTGCCGCCACCATTCATGTAAAGTGTACTGTCTTTTACGGTAAGTCCATTAATGGTACAGGAAATGGCACCGCCAATTTTTTCCTGTGCCACTGTTTTTTCTACCGTTACGGCCTGCTTTGTGGCCGTTTCGCCACAGGCTGATAATAATAATATTAAAGCCTGTATCGCGTATAAGACATGTTTATGATTAAGCATTCGTTGATAGTAGTTCTAAATCTGTACTGTGTACTAATAAAGGGTAAAATTAAACAATTGAAACACAAAAGAAGTACAGAAAAAAGTGAAAATTTTTTGAAAATTCAACCAGGAAAATTCATAAATAAAATTGTGGGCAAATGCCGAATAAAGATAGAAAGTACAAGAGTGCGACGCAACGAAGACCAATAGAGCGATATAGCTGGGTACAAAAACTTCCGCTTGTTAAGAAACTCCCCTAAATATAAAAGAGCCAAGGTGAAAACCCTAGCCCGTTTTTAATCCGTACCCTATGAAAACAGTTCAAAAGTACTTTTTTCATTGAAAATGCCAAAACAAATTTTATGATTGGTAAAGAATCTGATAAAATAATAAAATTGGGATATATTTTTCGGCAAGTACCTTATTAAGAAATAATATATTGCGTTGATGAAACTTATTGATACCCATTGCCATTTATATCTTGATGAATTTAAACCGGATATTAATGAGGTACTTGAAATAGCAGCAAAAAATGGTGTTACCAAATTTTACCTGCCTGCTATAGACAGCGCACTGCACGATGATATGCTGGCGCTTGAGGCCGCACATCCAAATGAATGTTTTAGTATGATGGGCCTTCACCCCTGCTCAGTAAAAGAAAATTATAAAGAAGAATTGCAGCTCGTTGAACACTGGCTTAATAAAAGAAAGTTTGCAGCAATAGGTGAAATTGGTCTTGATTTTTACTGGGATAAAACCTTTCAGGAGCAACAATACGAATCTTTTCAAATACAGATGCAGTGGGCATTAGAACGCTCTATGCCTATTGTTATTCATACCCGCAACGCTATGCAGGAAACTATTGATGCCGTAAAACCTTTTGCAGATAAAGGTCTGCGCGGTATTTTTCATTGCTTTGGTGGCACAATTGAAAATGCAAACGAAATTATTGAAATGCAATTTTTACTGGGCATAGGCGGTGTGCTCACCTATAAAAAATCTGGGCTTGATGTTGTACTGAAACAAATACCGCTTAAACATATTGTGCTGGAAACAGATGCGCCTTATTTAACCCCTGTTCCATACAGAGGCAAACGCAACGAAAGCAGCTACCTGCGGTTTATTGCAGCTAAAATTGCTGCCATTAAAAATATTGCAATTGAAGAAGTAGCCGCTATAACAACTGCCAATGCCGAAAAAATATTCGGCAACTGAGCCTGAAGCCATTACTTTTGCAGTCCTCAAAAACTGGAGAGTTGTCCGAGTGGTTGAAGGAGCACGCCTGGAAAGTGTGTATACGGGAAACTGTATCAAGAGTTCGAATCTCTTACTCTCCGCAAAAAAATATTGTTTACCCCTTCTGTACGGAAGGGTTTTTTTGTGCCAGGCATTTTAGGGTTTCTCAGCCTCGTTGCGTCGCACTCTTGTACTGCAAAACATAACTGGGCATAGGCTTAGTGCGCTACTGTTTTTTACACTTTTTATCACCAAAAGCCTTAACGCTTTGCCTTAAAAAAATCAATCATCAATTGCGCAGATTCCTTTTCTAAAACTCCCTTCACCAATATTGCTTTTTGATGAAATGGCCAGTTGTTTTTTGTTATATGCTGATACCCGTTTTTAATATCTCCGGCACCATAAACAATTTTGCCAACTTTGCTCCAATATAATGCACCACAACACATAAGGCAGGGCTCAACAGTAACATATACAGATGCCTCGTTTAAATATTTGGCACCAAGGTAATTACAGGCAGAGGTAATAGCAAGTACTTCAGCATGCGCAGTAGGATCATTCAATAGTTCAACCTGGTTGTAGGCCTTTGCAATAATCTTATTTTTTATTACAACGATAGCTCCAACAGGTACTTCATCCGCTTCAAATGCAAGCCTGGCTTGCAAAAGAGCCTGTTGCATAAAGTATTCATCACTGTGCAGTAGCATATAATTTAATTGACTAAATGCGCTTAAATTTTCTTTTGAATAAACATCGGTTGCTAAAGCCGGGCTAAGCAATTATGATGAAACGATTGCAACCACCTCCCGTGCCAAGCAAGCAGCAACAGAAGCTGCTATAAAAAACCACTCGCTGCGCGTAGCGGGTATTATAAAAATATCAATCCAAATGCCGGGGTGAAAGATTAATTGTGAACTACCCTTCGCCAATTACTACCACGTTACGGTTAAGGCTTTCATCAAGGGATATGAATGTCTCGGTTCTCTCAATACCCTTTATTTTTTGCAGCTCGTCATGAAGCACATAGCGAAGTTGCTGTATGTCTTTACACACTATTTCAGCAAACATGCTGTAGTTCCCTGTAGTATAATTGAGCCTCACGATTTCGGGTATTTTACGAAGCTCTTTGGCAACAGTATCGTAAAGCGAACTTTTTTCAAGAAAAATGCCAATGAATGCTATAACATCGTATCCAAGTAACTTCAGGTCAACACTTAGCCTCGTTCCTTTTACTACGCCGCACTCTTCCAATTTTTTAATACGTACATGAATTGTTCCGCCCGACACAAATAATTTCTTGCCAAGGTCGGCGTAGGAAATTTCCGCATTCTCCATCATCTCCTGAATTATCTGGAAATCAAGTTTGTCTAAATTCAATTTTTGATTCATTTGTTCATGTTTTTTTATATATTATTCATCTAATGGATATATACGTTAGTTATTTTCTATATTATTGAAAATATTATTGAAATATTTGCAACAAACAGTGCTTTTTGTTTAATATTGCATTCTAAAGAAACATTTCACACTGTGGGGTGATGAAACTTTCGGCAGACATGCCCCCTCGTCTCGGGGGTGAAGGTCACAGGATAAACTAAGCATAGAGTCGACCAAAACATCCGTTCGGCCGACCGGGGTTGACCACCGGACTTTGTGCATAAGCTAACTTCTTCGTGTAGGTTCGAATCCTACCCCTACAGCAGGAGCCTCTGAATTTTTCAGGGGCTTTTTTATTTTCTATAGCAATTTTGTAAAAAAATATTACTCAAATTTAAATATTGATACTTTATTTTGCCAATATTTAATAATCAAAATAACCTAAATGAAAAAATCGATACTTATAGCTGTCATGCTCGGCCTAACTTTTTTCGTTTTTGCCCAGGATGAAACAGTTAAAACGCTCCAAACTGAAGCAGCTAAAACACTAGTCAAAGATCCTGCTGATACAATTTCAAAAGTATGGAAAACAGGCGGCACTTTCAGTTTAAACCTTGCCCAAGGCTCTTTAAGCAACTGGGCGGCGGGAGGCGAGAAGTTTTCATTTTCTGCCAATACATTCGTGAATGTTTATGCCTATTACAAAAAAGATAAAGCAAGCTGGGACAATAATCTCGATTTTTACCTTGGTTATGTTAAAACAACCAGTTTAGGAACCAGAAAAAATGATGACAGGATCGACATTACATCAAAATATGGCACAGCAATTAGTCCGAAATGGAATATCTCAGGTTTATTTAATTTAAGGTCCCAGTTTTTTAAAGGCTACAACTATCCCGATGCTACAACTAAAGTATACAATTCAACTTTTTTTGCACCAGCTTATTTACTGCTAAGTCCGGGTTTTGATTATCATCCAACTTCGAACTTTTCACTATTTCTTTCACCTGCAACGGCACGCTGGATCCTCGTCAGCGATACCTCCCTTTCAACAATATATGGTTTAGCGGCCGGGGAAAAAAGCCTTTTCCAGTTTGGTGCTTATGCTAGTGCAAACTATGCTGCTAACATAACCAAAACACTCAGCTATAAAGGCAAACTGGATCTTTTTTCCAATTACAGAAGTAAACCCCAGAATATTGATTTGTATATGACCAACCAGTTCGCCGTAAAACTTTCCAAAGTATTATCAGCAACCTGGAGTGTAACATTTATTTACGATGATGATGTGAAGCTTTTTGGCGACGACGGTACATCCCCCGGTCTCCAGTTCCAGTCTTTGTTTGGCGTGGGCTTACTTGTGAAGTTGTAGCGTTTATCCAAAATAATTGAGCCGGCTATTTAGCCGGCTTTTTCATTTAATAAATAGAGGCTTTACTGTCCCCGCCATTAGTTTTTATTGCAGCTTCTGTTACAGGTTGCGCCGCCTCAGGCGGTGGTCTCTCAGCTGTACAGTTGGATAATAAAGCAGCAGTTCACAGGGTGCAAACATTTACGCGATTATTTACCGGGTTAACTTCGGCAATTTTTGAAATGGTGAAACTGTGGAACTTGTTGAATGAAGTTCCGAATGTATAAGAGTGCGACGCAAGAAAAGCTTCCTAGAATTGCTGAAAGCCAGGTTCAAAAAATTCTTCCCGCCTTTCTACACTATAAACCACTACCATAAACTACAAACCTTTTATTACCTTAGCTGCATGGCAAAGAAACTTTTTTTACTGGATGCTTTTGCACTCATCTTTCGTGCATACTATGCATTGATCCGCAACCCAAGAATTACATCTAAGGGTAAAAATACTAACGCCCAGTTTGGTTTCACCAATACACTTTTCGACCTTATAAACAGGGAAAAGCCAACCCATCTTGCGGTGTGTTTTGATATGGAAGGCCCTACAGAAAGGCACGCCGATTTTAGCGAATACAAAGCCAACCGCCAGGAAACGCCGGAAGACCTGCTGGCTGCCATACCCGACATAAAGCGTATTATAGAAGGATTTAATATACCAGTGGTTGGTGTATCGGGTTACGAAGCTGATGATGTAATCGGCACACTTGCATGGCAGGCGCACGATGCTGGCTATGAAGTTTTTATGGTTACACCAGATAAAGATTACGGGCAACTGGTAAGAGACGGTATTAACATCTGGAAGCCAGGTTATCAGGGCGGCGATTCAGAAATACTCGGGCCAAAAGAAATTTGCACTAAGTGGGATATAGAAAGGGTTGATCAGGTAGTAGATATGCTTGGCCTTATGGGCGATGCGGTAGATAATATTCCGGGCATTGCGGGCGTAGGCGAAAAAACAGCAGCCAAACTATTGAAAGAATATGGAACGCTTGAAAATGTAATTGCCAATGCAGATAATATAAAAGGTGCACTTGGTGAAAAAGTACGCAACGGAAAAGAAAATGCCATCATGAGCAAGAAGCTGGCAAAAATAATTACTGATTCACCTGTAGAATTTCACGAAGAAAATTACCGCCTGAAAAATTGGAACAATGCCGAACTGATTGAAGTATTCACCGATCTTGAATTTAAAACACTGGGCAAAAGAATACTGGGCGATGAATTTAATGCATTTCAAACCGCACCTGTGGCGGTACAGAACGATTTATTCAATCCACGTCCCGAACCAGAGAATGTACAGAAAGATCTTTTTGGTAATAATGTTCCCGGAAAAACTGCAACTACAGTCCCCAACCCCGGAGGGGATTTAGGGGAGGCTGGAATGGCTGCAGATAAAAATATCAATAACACCGAACACAATTACATTCTTGTTGATACAGATGAAAAAATAAAAGAACTGATTGAAAAGCTTTTACAGCAAAAAGAAATTTGTTTCGATTCTGAAACAACCGGCCTTGATGCGAATGATACAGAACTGGTTGGGTTAAGCTTTTCATACGAACCAAAAGTGGCCTATTATATTCCCTGCCCAAAAGAGCAGGATGAAACAAAACGTATACTCAATCAACTTAATCAGCTATTCAACCTTTCAACCATAACCTGGATCGGTCAGAATATTAAATACGACATGCTTGTACTAAAATGGTACGGTATAGAACTGGCTGGGGACATTTACGATACTATGCTGGCACATTATGTAATTGAGCCGGAAGGCAGGCGCAGCATGGATTTGCTTAGTGCTCAATACCTCGGTTATGAGCCCGTTCACATAGAAGAACTGATTGGCAAAAAGGGAAAAGGCCAGGGTACCATGCGTGACGTAGAGATAGAAAAAATAAAAGAATATGCTGCGGAAGATGCTGATATTACCCTGCAGTTAAAGCATGTTTTAAATCCACAGTTAAAGGAAAAAGAAGTAGAACGTGTGTTTAATGAAGTAGAAAACCCTTTGGTAAAAGTGCTAACAGATATGGAGTTTGAAGGGGTAAAAATTGATGTAAATTTTTTAAACGAATACTCCAAAGAGCTGGAACGCGAAGCAGCCACAAGTGAGCAAAATGTTTTTAAACAGGCTGGCGTAAAATTCAATCTTGCATCGCCAAAACAATTGGGCGAAGTATTGTTCGATTTGTTGAAAATTGACCCCAAGGCCAAGAAAACAAAAACGGGTCAGTACGCTACCGGCGAAGATGTGCTCCAGAAACTTGCACACAACAATCCAATCGTTGCAGATATTCTTGCATTCCGGGAACTTACTAAATTAAAGTCAACTTATGTAGATGCGCTGCCTTTAATGATCAACCGCAAAACGGGTCGTGTGCATACTTCTTATGCCCAAGCTGTTGCAGTAACAGGCAGGTTGAGCAGCAATAATCCCAACCTCCAAAACATTCCAATCCGCAGCGATCGGGGCAAAGAAATACGCAAAGCATTTGTGCCGAGAGACAGCAACCACATCCTGGTAAGCGCCGATTATTCGCAAATAGAATTGAGAATTGTAGCTGCCATCAGCGGCGATCCAAATATGTGCGATGCCTTTAAAAAAGGTATCGACATTCATACCGCTACTGCCGCCAAAGTTTTTCATGTAGATGAAAAAGATGTGACCAAAGAAATGCGCTACAAAGCAAAGAGTGTAAACTTCGGCATCATTTACGGGCAAGGTGCATTTGGCTTGGCAGATAACCTTAGCATTAGCAGAACCGAGGCCAAAGAGATTATTGATAATTATAAAAAAGAATTTTCGGGCATTACAAAGTACATGGATGAAACAGTAAATTTTGCCAAAGAAAACGGTTATGTAGAAACGCTTATGGGCCGTAAACGCTGGCTGCGGGATATTAATTCTTCTAACTTTACGGTGCGTGGTTTTGCAGAACGCAACGCCATTAACTCTCCGATACAAGGCACTGCTGCCGATATGATAAAGCTTGCGATGATCAAAATTCATCATGCCATAAAAAAGGAAAAACTGCAAAGCCGCATGATATTGCAGGTGCACGATGAATTGGTATTTGATGCATTGCCCAACGAAATGGATATACTAAAACCATTGATTCTGGAGAACATGAAAACCGCCATGCTGCTACCAAACGAAGTTCCGGTTGATGCAGAATTGGGATCAGGACAGAATTGGCTGGTTGCGCATTAATCCTCTGAAGAGGGATGGGGATGAAGAAGATGGGCAGCCATTTGGAGCCAGGCAAAAGAATATAAATTAAGCATCCTTGCGTCGCACTCTTGTACGTTCGAATTATATATTCAGCAATTCCAATGCAGTCCTGTTGCGAAGATTTTTACAGCATCGCAGGTTGAACAATAAAACACAATATGGTAATCGTAATACAATGTAAAGACCAGGTAGGACTGGTGGCTGCAATAACCGGTTTGCTGGCCCATGCTGAGATCAACATTATTTCCATGCGCGAACATGTAGATACAATTGATAACCGTTTCTTTGTACGCATCGTTGCAGAAGGCAATTCAAATGCAGAACTGCTGCAACAGGCATTTCAAACTGTGTTGCCGGAAGGTGCAGATATACAAGTGAACCCCATTCCCGAGAAAAAGATCATTGTTTTTGTAACCAAAGAATATCATTGCCTCAGCGATATTTTGATACGCAACCATTTTAAAACACTCAATGCTTCTGTGCAATGTGTTATTGGCAACCATCCAACTTTACAAAATATCTGCCAGCGTTTCGATATTCCTTTTCATCTTGTTTCGCACGAACAAAAAGAAAAAGCAGATTTTGAAAAAGAGATGCTACAGATTATACACAAATACAATGCTGATTACTTAGTGCTGGCGAAATTTATGCGCATATTGTCGCCGGATTTTATCAAGAAATTCGCGGGCCGCATTATTAATATTCACCATTCTTTTTTGCCAGCATTCATTGGCGCAAATCCTTACAAACAGGCGTTTGAGCGTGGCGTAAAATTAATTGGTGCTACGGCACATTTTGTTACAGATGATCTTGATGAAGGCCCAATTATTGCGCAGCAGATTATTCCGGTAAGCCATTCTTTTACCGCAGCTGACATGGTAAAAGCCGGAAAAGAAATTGAAACGGCTGTCCTTGCAAAAACACTAAATCTTGTATTTAACGATAAAGTATTTGTCTACCGCAACAAGACCGTTGTTTTTGAATGATTTGATATCAAGCTGAAAGCTTTGGGTTAAGCAGAATTAAGCTGTTGAACTACAAAAGCGGCTGTTGAAAGTTGAGAAAAAAACTGAAAGTAAAAGTGTGCGACGCAAGGGACGATGCTATAAAATACTATCGGCCTGGCTCAAAAAATTTCGTGGTTTAATAGAGCATGTTTCTCAGAAAGAAAACAATTTTTTTAAGTATGCAATGAATATTAGCATAAAAGAAAAATCTTGGATAGCCTGGATTGCAGCAAAAGTATTGCGTACGAATAAAGTGGCAATTGTATTTGGGCATACTATACATTTATGGAATACGGGGAGAAATGAATTCCTCCAAAATAGACAATGGGTACGCCATGAAATTGCGCATATAGAACAATATAAAAAACATGGTTTTGCCGGCTTTATTTTTTTGTATTTGGCAGAAACAATAAAACGCGGCTATTATAAAAACAGGTTTGAAGTTGAGGCGAGGAGTAGAGAAAATGAACCGTTGCCGGAAAATGCATTTAGCTGATTATCCCCTGCATTTCTCCAAGTTGAAGGCTTGTATTAATCCTGTATCAACAAAAAATTACCCTAAAGATCAAGTTCTTGAAGCGTTCATTCGAAAGCGGGTTATTTTTTTTAGCCTGATTATTTACCCGCGTTTATAAAGTGCATGATTATAATCAATTTACCATTGGGCTTACCGGCCATTTATTAGCTGTGAGATGCGATGCTGATGAAACGTACAACTCCCTGGCCTGTGGCATGGGATAGCAGTTTTCCCTGTTATTTGTTGGAGTGAAAACCTGTTGATAATGGCGGGACTAAAGACTGTTTGTTGGAGTGATTGGATAAAGTAATGGAGATTAAAAGCACAGGACGATATCAATTTTCAGTGCCTGTAAAAAGCTCCTAAAACTTTTGAAAGTACAAGAGTGCTACCCAACTATATTTTAATAGCCGCAATTAAGCCCTGCCCATAAAAATTACCCGCCATTTTACCTGCCGCCAACTATATTTCTCAGCAAGCATCGCTTTCTGCAACTACCTTACCGTAATTTTGTTATTTATACAAAATAGTGAAGTATGGAACTCCAGCACCTGTATCAGAAAGCCCTGAACTTTGAATTTCTTAGTGTAGAAGAAGGCGTACATCTTTTTAACCACGCCCCTCTTGCCGAACTGATGTTTACCGCAGACGAACTGCGTAAAAAACAAGTGCCCCATGGAAAAGTAACCTGGCAGATAGACCGCAATGTAAACACCACCAATGTGTGCATTGCCAATTGCAAGTTCTGTAATTTCTACCGCATACCCGGCCATGCCGATGCCTATATTACCGACATGGATACTTACCGCCAAAAGATTGAAGAAACCTTTCGCTATGGCGGCGATCAATTGTTGCTGCAGGGTGGCCATCACCCCGGGCTTGGGCTCGATTTTTATACCAAAACATTCCGACAGATAAAACAGGAATACCCGATGCTTAAGCTGCATGCGCTCGGGCCGCCGGAAGTGGCGCATATCTGCAAACTGGAAAAAATGAGTCACCACGATGTGCTTGTGGCTTTAAAGGAGGCAGGCCTCGATTCGCTGCCCGGTGCCGGTGCCGAAATATTAATAGACCGTGTACGCCGCCTGATAAGTAAAGGCAAATGCGGTGCCGACGAATGGCTGGCCATCATGCACGAAGCGCATAAATTAAACATTACCACCAGCGCCACCATGATGTTTGGCCACGTAGAAACCATTGAGGAGAGGTTTATACACCTGGCCCGCATAAGAGAAGTGCAGGCAAAGAAACCCGAAGACGCCAAAGGCTTTCTCGCCTTTATTCCATGGACTTTTCAGGATGTAGATACGCTGCTGGCACGCATACGCGGCGTGCATAATTTAACCACCGCCGAAGAATATATACGCATGATTTCACTAAGCCGCATCATGCTGCCCAACGTAAAAAATATACAGGCAAGCTGGCTAACCGTAGGCAAACAAACCGCCGAAATATGCCTGCACAGCGGTGCCAACGATTTTGGCAGTATTATGATAGAAGAAAATGTAGTAAGCGCCGCCGGTGCCCCGCACAGGTTTACCTATAAAAGCATACAGAAAGCCATAGAAGAGGCAGGCTTTCAGCCGCAACTGCGCAACCAGCAATACGAGTGGAGAAATATTCCTGAAAGCATTGTGGAGCAGGTGGTAAATTATTAGCACCGGTTTGTGTTAATGAATTAAAATCTTTTTGGGCCGGGCAGAAGTACTATTATGAAGCTTTATTTGCGTCGCACTCTTGTACGGTTTGTACTTTATTCAGCTTTTATTGGTGTGTAGATTTAAGAAAATCGCGGTTGGTAAATGACCAAAAGCGGCACTAGAGGCAAACGCCTTTTACAAGGATTTTCGCATCTGCCCAATAAAGATTTAGAGTACAAGCGTGCGACGCAACCGGGCTCCATCTGTGTTCCCACTGCCGGGTACATAAAATACCTCCTTTAAACGGGAAGTTTTACACATAATATACCTACTTTCGCAGCCCCGAAATAAAACCATCGGGGTTTATTTATGTCAGAAAACAATATTGTTAATCCAAACGCTGATGAACAGGAGATTGCTCCCGTGGCCGAAACAATCGCCACAGAAGCTGCTACAGCGATAACAAACGAACCTGTTGCCGAAGTTGCGCCAGTAGCAGAAGCACCGGCCGCAGCAGAAGCTGTTGCCGCAGAAGTCCCAGAAACCCCAGCCGCTATTGCACCTGAAGCGGTAGCCGAAACTGCAGCTTTAATTGCACCGGATGCTGAGCCGGTTGTAGCGCAGGAACCCGTTGCTGAAACCATTGCAGCACACGACGATTTTGACTGGAGCATTGACAAACGCAACGTTTCTCATTATACCCAGGAAGAAAAAGAAAAGTACGACAAGGTTTACG